>JBCBKF010000183.1:0-5143 GCA_038522255.1 Pseudomonadota bacterium | reverse complement strand
CAACGCCGGAATGGAGCCCGCGCGGCGACCAGATCGCCTTCACGCGCATTGCCGGCGACTTCAATGTAGCGGTGATGACGCCAGCGGGGCGCAACCTTAAGGTGCTCACCAGCGGATGGCAGGATGAAGCACCCACCTGGGCACCCAATGGACGCATCATCCAGTTCTTCCGCACCGCGCGCAATTCGGGTCGTTCTTCGCTGTGGCAGGTTGACCTTACCGGGCGCAATGAGCGGCGCTTGCCCACTCCTGTGGATGCCTCGGATCCGGCCTGGGGGCCGATCCGCCCGTGACCTTTGTATAATTCTGAAATACCCATGCCAAAGGCCAGCCACATTCCTCAGGCACGTTGATTGCCTTTGTTCAAGCCGCCGACGTTTCGATATGAAAGGAACCGTTATGAAAAAGCCTATCAAGATCGCTCTCCTGCTGACCGGCGTCAGTGCCGCAGCGGCGTGCTCCAAGGAGGCGCCCGAGGAATTGCCGCCCCCGCCAGTCAGCACGAGCACGCCGGCCGCAGCGCCCACGCCGCCGCCGGTCCGGCCGACGGGCTCTGTGCCCGGTTCCCAAGCTCACTTTGCCAACGCGGTGGGCAATGCGACGACGGTTTATTTCGACACGGATCGCTTCAATATCGACAGTGCCGATGCCGCGTCGCTGCAGGCGCAGGCACAGTATTTCACGCAATATCAGCAAGTTACCTTCACGATTGAGGGGCATTGCGACGAACGCGGGACGCGCGAATACAACGTTGCATTGGGAGAGCGGCGCGCGAACGCCGCCAAGAATTACCTCGTGAGCCTTGGCATCGCGCCCAATCGGATCACGACGGTCAGCTTTGGTAAGGAGCGCCCGGTCGCGCTCGCCTCCACTCCGGAGGCCTGGGCGCAAAACCGGCGCGCCGCCAGCGTGGTCATCAACTAGGTACGCTACCAAGGTCGGATGGGGTAGCCGGGCGGTGTGCCGGCGCGCTTTGCGGTTTCAGACCGTTATCGCCAAAAGGGTACCTGCCCGCGCTACAAGGCACAGCGACACAAGGGCCGCCGTGCATGCGAGGCTTGACAGGGTCAGTTGTTGGCTCACGTTTTATTCATCCCGGTGCGCGCTGCGGTTAGGAAGAGGGCGCGCTCGGCAAAGGAAACGGGCGCGGCGATAATGGGTTCCCTCCTTCGAACGTGAGCGATCACACGGGTTCCCATCGGCGTTCGCTCACCCTAAGTAGGTGCGATGCACCGCGCGCTGTTATCCCTACTGCCTACGAGCGCACCAGAATGAGCCGCGCCCGCCGATCCAATGATTGGGGCTTCCCGCGCTGGCGTGGTTATGAAGCGACACGCGAGGCCACAAATGTGCGCTTGTGCGACCGGCATGGCTGCGAAGAACCGGGCGTGTGCCCCGCGCCCAAAGCGCCCAACAGCCCTGACCGCTGGTATTTCTGTCAGAAGCACGCGGCGGAATACAATTCCAAGTGGGACTATTTCGAAGGCCTCGACAAGGCGGAGAAAGAAGAGCGCGCCAAGGCTGAACGCTCGGAGAGCGCCGGTTACGCTGAAAGCGCGCATTACGGCTGGACGGGGTCGGGCGATGGCTCACGCAGCGCCGATGAAATGCGCGCGCTTGACGTCTTGGAATTGGAGCCCGATGTCGATTTCACCGCCATCAAGAAGGCATACCGCGCCCGCGCCAAGAAAGTTCACCCGGACGTAAAGCCGGGCGATGAAGCGGCGGCGGCGGAATTCCAGAAATTGCAGGTCGCCTATGATGTGCTGCGCGCGGCCGAAGAACGCCGCGAATGGCGGGGGTAATGGGCCATGACATTTGCTTGCGCTCGCTATTGCGGATGTTGAGGTCGCGCCCCGGCTAGGCGAAAGCCTGAGGCTTGGAATCCAGCCCTGAGATCGTCCGCGAACTCGTCAAGGCGCATAATCACACACCCGCCGGTTTCATGGGTGATGCAGATGACCGCGTTCCAATGGCGGCGTTCTTATTCAGTGAGCTTGCCCGCTTCATCCTTGGCCAGAAGATCGGCATTGATGGCGGTGAGCATGGTTCGACATTCTAAGTTCAGGGGCTGGCAGCTGTCATGAAGGTCTTCGGTTCTCGTATCTCCTATTACACCGGTAAACTCGAAGCCTATCTGCGCTACAAGGGCATTGACTACACGGCTCTGCCTACCCCCTATGACAAAGCGCAAATGCTCAAGGAGAAGGTCGGCGCGGTGCAGATGCCAATCGTCGACGACAACGGCGTATGGATGTCTGATACGACGCCTATCATAGAGCATTTAGAAACGGTGCACCCGCACAACCCTGTCATTCCCGATAATCCGGTCATCGCGTTCATCGGTTTTCTCATCGAAGACTATGGCGATGAATGGCTGTGGCGCCCGGCCATGTACTACCGCTGGTGGTATCGCGATGATCGCGAGCTTGCTTCAAACACTTTGACTGACGAACTCACCGGACACGTTAGGGCACCGCGTTGGATGCGAAAGCGGATGATCGTCAAACGTCAAGTAAAGCATTTTGTCCGGCGAGATGGCATTTCAGATGAGACCCGCCCGCACGCAGAACAGACCTATGCCAATGCCCTGACCGGCTTGAGCGAAGTTCTTGAAGCACGCCCGTATCTCTTGGGGAACGCTCCTTCGATCGCCGATTTTGGCATGATGGGGCCAATGTTCCGTCACTTTGGACAGGACCCAACACCGCAGGAAATCATGCGAAAATTGGCTCCATCAGTCTTCGAATGGGTCGCGCGGATGTGGCACGCAAGAAATCAAGTCGACCCGGTCTTCGTGGATAAAGTCGGCGCTGAAACCCACAGACTTCTGCGAGAGGTGTGTGAGTGCCATCTTGGTCAACTGGCGGCCAACGCTAACGCCTATTCTACCAGGCAGTCACGCTTCGACATGACCATCCAAGGCACGCTGTATCGCGATATCGCAACATCGCAATACAGGGTTTGGTGCCTTGAAGAATTGCGTCGCCGGTTTGCTGAGCTCGGCATTGACGACCAGGACGAGATCAAGGCTTTGTTACCTTTTGAGCAAGCCAGCGTCTTGTGGAGCCCTGAACCCCTTGCAGTGTCGGGTTTCAATACGGATCGGCACTTGCCGTTTGGTGCGGCAATCAATGTGTTTGAAGGTGGTCTGCCATAAGAGCGTGTTCGTGGTACCAGTACCGGTGACTGCTCTCACACCTTCGGCCTTTAAAGCTATTTCTTACCAAAGCCGGGCTTGGCTGTGCTGGTGTTGGTGGCCGGCGGCGGGTTATCGTTCCACCACGGCGTGTCGCTCCAGGGGCGTACATCGACTTCGAAGCTCCAGCATGATCGGTGCTGATGCGCCAGATGCCAATAGGTTTCGGCCAGAGCGGCGGGATCAACCACCCCATCCTCGCCTTTCGTCGCTTTGTACGCCTCGAACCGGTCGCCCAGAAGCTTGCCCAGAGTGTCGGGCGCATCGACCGGGCCATCGACCACGACATGGGCGACATGGATGCCCTTGGGTGCGAACTCGGCGTTCAGTGTCTGGCATAGCAACCGGCGCCCGCCGATCGCTGCTGCGTGGCTATGTTGTCCGGCATTCCCACGCATCGCTGATGTCGCCGATGTGACCAGCAACGTCCCGCGTCCCCCGTTCTTGGCACGCTCCACCATTGCTGGCAGCATTGCCTGACCAAGCCGGAAGAGCGCGTAGGTGGTCATCCGCCAGCCCAGCTCAAAGGTCTTGTGCGGGGTGTCGAAGAAGGGCCGATTGCCGATCTGCGCGCCGAGGTTGAACAGGCACACCTCAATCGGGCCAATGTCGCGCTCTATGCTCTCGACAAGCTCTTCGATGGTTCCGTCCTCGACCGCGTTGATGATCGCTCCGCTGGCCGAGCCGCCATCCGCCTCGATTTCGGCGACCATTCGTTCAAGACCTTGCTTGTCTGAACGCCGCGCGAGCACGCTGTGATAGCCGCCTTCGGCAAAGCGCTTGGCGGTGTTGCCCCCAATCCCGGCGCCCGCGCCGAGCACCAGGCAGACGGGTTTGCGCGTATTAGACATGGGCCAGCGCCTGTTCAAAGTCCGCAATCAGATCATCTGCATCCTCGATCCCGATGCTGATCCGCACCAAAGCGTCCGTGATGCCCAGCGCCGCTCGGCGTTCGGGCGGGACGGAGAGGTGCGTCATTGAGGCCGGGTGGCTGGCCAGCGTTTCGGTGCCGCCCAGGCTGACGGCGAGCTTGGCGATCTGGAGATGATCGAGAAACCGGAAGCATTCGGCCTCGCCGCCCTTGAGGAACACGCTGAAGGTAGAGCCTGCGCCCTTGCAGTGGCGATCATAAATGTCCTGCTGCGCGCGATCATCGATGAAGCCGAGATAGCCGAGCCCCGTCACTTTGGGATGATCGCGCAGAAAGGCGCACACTTTGGCCGCGTTCTCGCCCGCGCGCTGCATGCGCAGTTCGACGGTTTCAAGGCTGCGCATGAGCATCCATGCGGTGTTGGGATCAACGATGCCCCCCATCGTATTGCGCAGTGCGCGCACCGGGTCCATCCAGTGCTTTGCGCCCGCTATTGAGCCTGCGACAAGGTCCGAATGCCCACCGACATACTTGGTCAGCGAATAGGCGACAATGTCCGCGCCATGGTCGAGCGGGCGCTGCCACAAGGGCCCCAGGAAAGTGTTGTCGATAGCGATCGGGCAAGGCTTTCTCACAATGGCATCGCGCGCGTCGCGCACCGCTTCGATATCGACCAGCGCGTTTGTCGGGTTGGCCGGGCTTTCGAGATAGACCATCGCCACCTTGCCCCCGCTTGTCCTCGCCTGGCGCTCGGCGCGTTCGAGCACTTCGGCGATCTCTTGCGCGCTGGCACCGGCCGGGAAGTCGAAATAGCTCACTCCGAACCGCGAGAGCACTTTGGCAACGAAGCCTTCGGACGCGGCGTAAAGCGGGCCGGAGTGCACGATTACGTCACCTGCGCTGGCATAGGCCAGCATCAGGATGCAGATCGCGGTCATCCCGCTGGCAAAGGTCAGCGCGTCTTCGGCACCGTCCCAGATCGCCAGGCGATCTTCGAGGATCTCCTGATTGGGGCCGTTGAAGCGCGAATAGACAAGACCGTCTGCTCCGCCTTCGCGCTTGCCGGTTATCCC
>JBCBKF010000182.1:0-5191 GCA_038522255.1 Pseudomonadota bacterium | reverse complement strand
GCGAACCTGCGCCTCGTCAAAGGAAGCCACCTGATCTTCCGCAAACTCTACGACGGGGATCATTGCTACATCTTCCAGAACCGCGATGATCGGATCATCTTTGCGATCCCCTATGAGCGCGACTTTACGCTCGTCGGCACCACCGATGTCGGCTTTAAAGGCGATCCTGCGGGCATCGACATCAGCGCAGAGGAAGCGGCCTATATCTGCAATGCGGCGAACGAATATCTGCGAGTTGATATTGCGCCCGATCAGGCGGTGGCGAGCTATGCCGGGGTGCGCCCGCTCTATGAGAATAATGCAGGCTCCAATTCCACCGTCACGCGCGACTATCAGTTCGAGCTTGACCGGGGCGCAGGCGGCGATGAATTGCCCATCCTCTCCATCTTTGGCGGCAAGATCACCACTTATCGCAAACTGGCCGAGCACGCGCTGACGAACTTTCACGAGCTTTCGAACCGGGAATGGACCGCTGGCGAAGCGTTGCCTGGGGGGGACATCCGGGTTGACCAATTCGAAGACACCCTCGCACAATTGACCATGCGCACGCCCTGGTTCCCGCCCGAGGGACTACGCCGCCTCTATCGCGCCTATGGCACGCGTGCGGGCGACATCCTTGGCAGCGCAAAGAACCTCGCGGACCTAGGCACGCATTTTGGCGGCGATTTCTACGAGGCCGAACTGTGCTATCTGGTCGAAACCGAATTTGCCCGCTGCGCTGAAGACGTGCTCTATCGCCGCTCCAAGCTGTACCTTCACCTCACCAAGCAGGAACAGGCCCGCATCCACGCCTGGTTCAAGCGCAAACACGCCTTCGCCCTGACCACCTAGACGAGATATGACACGCTGATCGCCAGCGTCATAAACCCGTCAATCGCCCACAGCAGTGGCACCGTTAGCGCATGGAACAGCCATGCCCCGCCGGTCAACCAACTCAAGGCAATCAGAGCGATCAGGATTACAAACCCGAACCTCTGCAGCTTTGCCCATGGCGCGCGCAGAGCCTTTGGCAAGAGCCCCGCAACGATGTGCGATCCATCAAGCGGGGGTATCGGAAGCGCGTTCACCAGCGCGATCAGAAGATTGACCACCATGAAAAAGTAGAGCGCGCTCGCCAGCCAGAGAGCATCGCCCGCAGGACTGGATAGAAGCGGCAAGAGCGGGCGCGCGGGATCAAAATCCGCTCCATCAACCCACACAAGGCCCAGCGTCGTGGCTCCAACCACGGCAAGCGCAAGGTTGCTGAGCGGCCCTGCTGCGGCCACCACCATCATCCCAAGATGCGGGTTTCGAAGCCGCCACTTATTGACAGGCACAGGCTTTGCCCAGCCGAATACCGGCCCACCCGCCAGCGCCAGCGCACCGGGCACAAGCACCGTTCCCACCGGATCGACATGGCGCAGCGGATTGAGCGTCAAGCGCCCGCGCTCGCTCGCCGTAGGATCGCCCAGCGCCTTGGCCACATAACCATGCGCCACTTCGTGAAATACAATCGCGGTCACCAGACATGGGACCAGGATAACGATGAGAAGCACGGTATCGCTCATAATGACTTAAGTAGGGTGCGCCTCGCTAAAGCGCTAACCCCTCAACGACTGTTAGCCTACCGCGTCCAGATCGCCGGCCAGGGCTGCGCTGAAATGCATCCGGCACAAGGCAACATAGCGATCATTGCCGCCAATTTCGGTCTGTTCACCTTCCAGCACCGGGCGGCCAATGCCGTCGACGCGCAGGTTCATTGTTGCCTTGCGTCCGCACCAGCACACCGCTTTCAATTCCACCAACGCGTCCGCCACGCCCAGCAGCACCGCCGAGCCGGGGAACAGCTCGCCCTGAAAGTCGGTGCGCAAGCCATAGCACAGGACGGGAATCCCACGCTCATCGCACAGCCGTGCCAATTGCCAGACCTGCTTGCGTGTAAGGAACTGCGCTTCGTCAAGCAGCACGCAATCAAGCGCGCCTTGTGCGTGCTTCACATTGACCGCGTCAAACAGGTCGGTGCCTTGGGTGTAGAGATGCGCTTCGGCTTCAAGCCCGATCCGGCTCCTCACCATGCCTTCACCGCGCGTATCGAGCGCGGCCGTCCACACCATGGTACGCATGCCCCGCTCACGATAGTTGAAGTCGGCTTGCAGCAGGCTCGACGATTTGCCCGCGTTCATGCTGGAATAGTAGAAATAGAGCTTGGCCATTGGCGGCAGGCGAACGGCGCGAGTCTAGTTGTTCTGGACGAAGTAGATGAGGGCCCCGATCACGATCACCACTATGGCAAGCTTGATCAAAGCTCCCGTTGCCCTGACGAGCGCTCGGCCAACAGAAGTTGCGAGGATAAATCGGCCCAGAAAGGCACCGGCAATAAATCCCCCGAACAGCGCAGCGCCCGCCTCAATCCAGCTTTCAACGGGCCATACAAGGTAAAAGGCCATCACGATCCCCGCAATGCCAACAAGGCCCGCAAAGCTGCCCTCGCTCTCGATTTCGCGCTGCGCCGCGTGGACATCGCGAAGAGCTGATTTCATTTCATTCTTCCTGCGTGCCATGCTTTCGATATTCCCCTTTAAGCCGGCCATGGAGCAAGTCGCGCCTGGTCTTCGCCGGCCATGACACCCAGACGCGCACCTCGGCGAAGACCATGCGTTTGCACCCGAGAGATTAGCATCGAGGACACCGGTGGCAAGTTTAGCCCCGGGTGTTATGAAGGCCCCATAAAACGCCGCGCTCGGCCCCAACTTACGCTTTCGCGCCACCGGGTACCGGTTTGTCTGGACTCGCGATGAAACCAATCGCAACACTCAGCCGTAACAGCACTAGGAGTGTGTGGATGAGACGTTTTTCCGGTTTGATACTTGCCCTGGCCGCTGCCCTTTTTCCTCTGGCTAGTGCTTATGGCGTGGCTGCGGGCGCGCGCGCACCGCAAGGTGCCGCCAGCAACACTGCGACCACCACACCGCGCCTGCGCTACACTATTGACGCCACCGCCAGCAGCGTCTCGGCGAAGGTCCCCTTCTTCGGTATTGCGAGCAAAACCGCACGCTTTCCCAGGATGGCGGGCTCTGTCACGATCGTCCCCGGGAAACCCGATGCGGCCCGGATCGACGTCACCTTTGATGCCACCGCGCTTGAGGCCCCGGACGAAACCACGCTGGAGCGGCTGCGCGGGGAAAAGTTTTTCTGGGTTGAGAAATATCCAGAGGTCCGCTTCGTTGGTGACAAGCTTGAGTTGACGAGCGCGACCAAGGGCACACTCACCGGCCAGCTGACCGCGCGCGGCGTGACGCGCCCTGCAACGCTGGCAGTGGAGTTCAACACCGCCCCGCTCTCTGCGCCCGCTGGCGCAGCCATTCGCTTCACCGCCAAAACCAAGATTGATCGCCGCGAATACGGAATGAACAGCTATCAGCTGATTGTCGGCAACAAGGTGAAAATCACGCTTGAGGCGACAATGCGACCCAGCTGATTTCGCGCGCTCGGCTCAGTCGCTTTTCTCGCCAAGATCGCGTGCCACCTTGGGATCGCGCAGCAGCGCCTCGATCCGGTCAGCTTCGGCGAAGCTTTCATCCTTGCGAAATTTCAGTTTCGGCGCGAATTTCAGGCCAAGACGCTTGGCAACTTCGCGCTGCAGGAAAGCGGTGTTCTGACGCAGAGCGTGCACTACGTCATCCTCTCCTGCGCCAAGAAGCGGTTTCACATAGGCTGTCGCATGGCGCAGATCGGGCGTCATGCGCACTTCGGTGACGGCGATGTTTGACGCGCTCACCACATCATCGTGCACTTCCTGCCGGGCGAGCAATTCGGACAAAATGTGCCGCACCCGCTCGCCAACTTTGAGGACACGCACGGAATGCTGTTCGGCGGTGTAATCCTGACGCTTGGCCATAAGACTGACTATAGCCGCTCTCCCGCCGCGGAGCGAGGGAATGATGCGCGCTTTCCCCTTATTGGTGTGCCTTGCGTGTAAAACGCCGTGCTTTGCGCGGTCCAATTCAATGCTCTGTCAGAGAACCACTGTGCGATGCTTTCAATCATGGCGCTGCCCACACAAGCGGAGCCTGGCCTTGCTCAGACCTTTGGAAGGCGTCCTCATTATCCATGCGCAAGACCGTTACCGCCCCATCCAGTGACAATGTGAAGGGTTCCGCCAGAACGCCCGTCTTGAGGCGCCAGCCCTCAGGCACAGTGGGTCCATCGGCGGGGATAGGAGTAGTCCGTGCGACCAGGAAATGCGGCAGCCCTTCAGGATCCGTGAGCACTTGGATCGGCGCGCCAGCCTCCCAAATCACCTCGTGGTGTTTGGTCAGGCTCACGGATCTGATGAGGTCCTGCGTCCCTTCGAGTGTTTCGCCATAAGTCTTAAGGTCAACCACATGCAGGAATTCGCGCCCAAAGGCGGTCATGTAAGTGAAGCCGCCGGGTTCACAGCCAGGTGACCGCAGGAATTGGCCCTGTGTGGAGGCACGGGTGCGCGGATCGTTCTTGCGCCACATGCTCCAGTCAAGCGGCAGCGTGAAGGCATTGAAGGCTTCGGTGTCCCAATCCTTGGTCGCCCAGACCTGGCCTTTACCAAGGTCGATCAGCTCGAAGCCCTGATTGGTTTTGCCAGGTTGCATCGGGCGCGCCGCACACGTCTCGACCTCTATCTTGCTGCACGCAGCGCAGGTGAGTGCGAAAACGGTGACAATTGCACATGTGAGCGAGCGGTTGGGTCGTTTGCTGGAGAAACTCATGGTGCGGCATCCTCAATCCAATGCCGCCAGAAATACCGAAGAGCGCCAGTGCGTGTCGACGCGCAGATTGCAACATTTTGTCTTGCTTGTTGCCGGTTTGTGCGATTCTAACGCCGAGCCCATGGCAGGCGCCCTGGCTATCGCGTCAGCTGTTTCAGTCCGCACTCTGGGCGGTGTCGGGAGGCGCGGTGGGAAGCGCTGTCGAAGTGGCGCGGGCAAGAAGCTGGCCGCTCGCTTCTTCGAACAGCTCGCCTTCCAGAAAAGCGACGCGCCGCCCGTGCTTGACCACCCTGCCCTTCGCCAGGATCGGCGCAATCGGGACCATTCCAATGAAGGTGAGGCTCATATCGAGATTGAGCGGGAGCTTTTGCCCGTGTTCAGACCCTTCGGTAACCGCGAGCAGCGCGCCGCCCATCACCTCGTCGAGAAAACCGGCAATCAGTCCGCCCTGAACGGCTCCGCGCGGG
>JBCBKF010000181.1:0-5206 GCA_038522255.1 Pseudomonadota bacterium | reverse complement strand
CCATCGGCGTCCCACACTGCGTTGACCGCCTGATCGATCAACCCGCGTTCAGTGTCGTTCAAGCGATTTTCGTGGCGCGCCATCTGCGCGATGATTGCTTTGAGCATCGCCAGGCAATCGACGAGATAGTCTTCGTCCACCTCAGCGAGCTCGATATCGACTATCCGGAAGGGATTGATTGAGATGCCGCTAGAGAGTTTGAACTCGGTGAAGGTGCCGCCGAGCGCCTTGGCCATATGTTCAAAGCTCCGCCCATCATCGATGACGATGGTCTTGGCCCCGACGCCCGCAAAGCTGGCGGTGAGATCCTGCAGCAAGACCGATTTGCCCGAACCGGATTTGCCCGCGATCGCGACATTGTGGTTGCCGGCGGAGTTTTGAAACGGTGACCAGAATTGCGGTTGGCCGCGCCGCCCGACAAAAAGCAGATGCGGGATATCGCCGCCGACATATTCGCCTTGGATCGGCGCGATCGCCGCGACATTGGCCGAACGCATTGTGCGCAGCCGCTTCATGCGTTTCAAATCGCTATCAAGTCCATCGGCGATAAGCAGCGGGAAATGCGCCATAAAGCTCGGCAGCTGGATATGGGTCTCATCGATGAGGTCCCACCCGGCCGCCTTGTAGAGCGCTTTCATCGTACGCTCGCAAGATTCGCCTTCGCCCTCGGGCGCAAGGACTGAGACCGCATAATAGCATTGGATCAGCTTCTCGCCCGCTTTGACTTGCGCCTGGATGTATTCCCATTCAGCAGCCTGCTCGCGGATCGAAGGCACAAGCTTGGCGCCATGCCCATCGGCAAGCGAGCGGGTGCGCGCAAATTTAAACCCTGATTTGGCTTCGCTCGCTTCCGTGCCCGGGATGATCCCGCAGAGCGTCTGCAGCGTGGGGCATGGAAGATTGAGCTTGGCATTGAAGATATCGCCAATGACCTTCTGCGTATCCCAGGGCGCCCAGCGATCCGGAAAGTTGCGCACCGCCATCGAACGCACATCGAAGCGCGTGGGCACGTAATTGCGCATTTCCGGCACGCCTGCGGCGCTTTTGCCCGACGGGCGCAGGCTTTGCGCCTCGATAACCAAATGGTCCTTCTCGACCGTTGTGATAAGATCGCGGCGCACGCATTGCTCATTCAGCGGATCGAAGCGATTGTAGCCAGGCGCATCATCGCCTGCCCCTGTCGAAGGCGCGAGCACTTCATCCAGGAACCGGATGAGATCGACCGGCGCCCATGCGCGCACCGGAACATTGATTGAGTCCAAAGCTGCGGTAATCGCATCCTGCATGGTCAAAAGATCCGCGGTGCTGATGCCACTTCCTTCCGGCGCACCGACCGACAGGACACATCGGAAGTTGCGCAGGTGGAACGGGCCGTCCGAGGCGAGCGTCGACCAAGCACCTGAGAGCAATTTGTCGCTCCGGTGGCGCGCCAAGGTCTGGAAGACCCCGCCCGCCTCGAAGCGCGGCAGAATCCAATTCTGAAGGTGATCCGAAATCCGTGGATCGGCGTAATTGGTGATCGAAAAGCGCGTGCCGGGCTGCAGTACATCGGCGAAGAGCGTGCCGATGATCTCGGCGGTGCGCTCATCGGCACCGATCAGCGGCGCAAGCTCGAGGACGAAGCCTTTGGAACGCGTCTGATAGAAGAGGCCTGTGTCTTCGTCATAGGACCGATAGGCCAGGAAGTGCGCGAGCATGGGCACAGGCGGCGCGGCGACCTTGGCCTCGGGCGCGCGGCGATCGCCGGTCAGGAGCTCAGTCAGAGCTTCAAGCATCACTCCTCTCCCTCGGGACCCGGCGCAAGGCCGGGAAAGCCGTCGGCGCTGACAATCGGAAGCGGGACCGGTTCGGGCGTTGAGGAAGCCGGCTCCGGGGTTGCGAACGCCGTAGGCGTGGGCGCGTCTCCTAGCGGAGGTCCTGCTCGCTGGTCCGAGGCTGCGAGCAGCGTCCGCACCTCGCCTTTGATTGCCTTGATCGGGTCAGATGGGCGCGCGGTACTCTCTTCGGAAGTGGCCACTGTTACCCCCTCTGGTTCTGGCGCGAGCGCAACGAGCGGAGGCGCGCTTTCAGCAAGCGCGAGCAGGCCCCCTCCCCCTCTTTGACGTGCGGCGCGCCGCGCGAGTTCGTCAACCGCATCGCCGCGTCCGGGAAGCACGACGCGGGTCTGGATCATGCGGCGCTCAATCACGCGTCCACGCGCATCGACATAGCTGGGAAACACCACAGACAATTCGAAGCTTTTCGGGTCCGCTTCTTCCGGCGCCGCCACTGTTGTCGCGTTGGTAGCAACCTGAACGTTCTGGAGCTGACGAACCGGTTGGCGGGCGGGCGCACCTCCTTCGTCAATCTCATACGGGCCCGCGGGCGACAGCAACTCGGTGCTGGATGTCGCTTCGATGCTCGCGATCGCGCTGTCATCGATCACGGTCGAAGGCGCGCAAATGCCATCGGGCGCTTCGCAGCGGAACGCACCGCTGACATTGGTGCCCATCGTGGTGCAACCGCCAAGCGTGAGGCCGACTAGCAGGGTAAGAATGGTCGCGCGGATCATTGCGCCTCTCCGGCAAGCCAGGCCTCGAGGAAGGCGCGATCGCGATAGCCTTGGATCACCGCGCCATCCTCGCGAACCAGGACCGGCGTTCCGGTAAAACCATGGGCGCGCGCGAACGCCTCGTTGGCATCAAGACCCGTCGTGTCGCAGGCCAAAGAGCCTTCGATGGATTTGCCCAAATAGGCCGCGGCCAAAGCCCTCGCTGGATGCCTTGCGCAAAGCACCGCCTCGGAGGTCGAGCGTGTGCCCAGAATAGAAATCGGCCGTTCGTGAACGCGCACTTTCATGCTCGCCAGCGCCTCGTGCAGCTCGCGGCAATAGCCGCATTTGATGTCGCTGAAGACGGTGACCGAGTGTTTGCCCGATCCCCATTGGATCGCGCCTGAAGCTGGGAGCTTGGCAAGCGCCGCAGTCGGGACCGACACAGCCGTTTCCGCTTTGCCCGCGTCGCCGCCCATGTCGGGCTTGCCGCCCGCTTTCGCGCCGCCGCGTGCTGCCGCACCAACAAGCAGATCCGGATTGAGCTCGAGCAGTTTTGCGGCCGTCAAATCCTGCCGCGTCTCCATATCGTAGACGCGCCCCACGATCAGAAACCGCGCCGAACGGTCGGTGTAAAAGAGGTTGGCGCCCGCCGTGATCGCGCAAAGCCCAAGCACAGCCTCGCAATCGACGCCGCTCACTTTGGTCTGAGGCAGGCGCTCGGCAAGACGCTGCGCGACGCTTCGATCTGCTGACCCTGTCATTGCCTGCGCCGCGAGCACCGCGCTTCCGGCCAAACCGATGAGGCCTAGTGCCGCAGCGGCTTTCGCAATGGGCGTGTATCTGGGCATAGCTTTTCTCCTAAACTCCGCGGGCTCAGTTGCGCACAAAGGTGCCGTCGAGAAACACGACCTCAACTTCGGCCCCAGTCGGCATTTCGATGACGGGTTGGTATTGCTCGGCGCGCTCGATCAGATAGTCCGAGACGGTGGTCCCAGCCTGCTGCGCACCGCCGCCAAGCGCGCGCAGGCCCACTTCGCCCAAGTCGGGATTTTCGCGCTGATCGGTGATGATCGGCTGGTTGAGGCCTTGCCCGAGCGCGGTGCCCGCGCTGCCGACCAGCCCAGCGAGAAAGGCTTGGCTCACAAGGCCGCCTTCGCGGCTGACAACGCGCCCGCGAACGCCGACCTTTCCGCCAAAGGCGATAAAGCCTTTGACCTCGGAGACCGCGAAGCGACCGCCTGGCTGCGGGCAGGTCATGCGCTGCAACTTCACATAGACTTTCTCGCTTGATAGGTCGCCATAGGCTGCGCCATTGACCATGCAGCCTTGGACGCGTGTGGCGAGCAAACGCCCTTCCTCGTAGACGGAGCGCGCGGGCCCCGTGATGCGCAGCAATACGGGGAGCGGGTCGCTTTGCGAGCGCGTATTGGTGGTTGCATCGACGCCGACGACGACGCGCGCTTTGGCGATCGAATTGGGCGGCAGGTAATTGGGGCTGTCGGTGAAGCTGGTCGCGCCCTCTTTGGGATCGATCCGCGCTGCAGTGCCTTCGGCTTGGTCGAAAGAGGCCAGCTGAATGGTCTTGGTACGCACCGGCGGGGGCGCGGGAAGCGGAGCGGCAGCTCCCGAAGTCCCGGACACACCCATCGCCGTCGCCGCGGCGCGCGGTCCTGGCGCGCTCGGGCGTCTGCTCGCATCTTCCAATTGCCGCCGCAGCTGCTGGTTTTCACGCTCATAGCTTTCGAGCACGCGCGTTCCATCGGCCACCATCGCGGCGTTTTCACCTTGGAGCACTTGAACCTGCGCTTCCAATTCGGCCACCCGCCCGGTCGAGGCTTCCACACTGTCGAGGCGTCGGTCCTGCGCGTTGTTCTGGTGCTCGTAGATGCCCATCCATTCGCGGTCGGCGACTTGGCGGTTCATGATTGCATCGGTTGAGACATCTATCTCTCGGTCCCAGACGGCTACTCGAAAGGCACGGTCAGCTTCTTTGGGACGAGCCGCAAGGGGTATGTCTACAAATTCGCGTGCCGGGTTGGCGGCGCAGAGGCGACGCAGGTGTTTGTGGCCAATCGCGCGATGCGCGAACCGCACACGCCCGGTATCGACCTGACCCAACATGTCTCGCTTGATGAGCACGCCGTGGGACTCATCCGGGCGATGTTCGAAGGTCAGAGCGTGCGCGGCTACGAAATCGCCGATGCGCCGCGCGCGCCGGTTCACGCTGGCGCGCTCAGCGTCCAACTCATCAGCCAATATCGAAGCCCAACGCTCACCGGCAAGGTGCTGCGCGTTCAGAACACCAGCGCAGAGCCCGTCACGCTCACCGAGGAGCTGGTGGCGGGGGATCGCGCGATTGCGGTCTCGATCGCCAATCCATCGCTTGCGCCTGGGCAGATGACAGCCGTCTACATCGTCAAACCATCGGAAGGGATCTGAGCGATGAGCCTTATGGGAAAACTACGCGCCAAAGCCGCGGGCACGGATAGAGGCGTTGCCTCATCGAAAGGCGGAGATACCTCCAAGCTCGGCGGGATCGAAGCCAATGAAGCAACCGCCAAACGCCAGCGTCTGGCGCTGATTGGCGGGGCTGTCGCAATTGCCAGCCTCGGCACCTGGTTCGTGCTCGATGATGGCGGGAGCGAAAGCGCAGAGACCGCCAAAGCAACTGAT
>JBCBKF010000180.1:0-5261 GCA_038522255.1 Pseudomonadota bacterium | reverse complement strand
GCCAAGCCGTTCAGCCAGCGTTTGTTGATCGCCCGCATCCGCGCCATATTGCGCCGGGCAGAACCGGATCGCGTTTTCGACGCTGACACCGGTGTCGACCAGCCCGCTCACCCCATTATTGCGCGCGGACGGCTCTACATGGACCCGGCGCGCCATTACGTGACCTGGGGAGATCGGCCCGTCAGCCTGACCGTTACCGAATTCCTGATCCTCGAGGCGCTCGCCGCACGCCCCGGCGTTATCAAAAGCCGCAACCAATTGATGGACGCTGCCTATCCTGATGATGTGTTTGTCGATGATCGTACCGTCGACAGTCACATCAAGCGGATGCGGCGCAAGTTTCGCGTGGTCGACGAAGGGTTTGCCGCAATTGACACCCTTTACGGCGCGGGCTATAGCTTCGACGATGCGTGACCGGCGATGAACGCGCCCTCCGATCCTGCACGTGTCCGATCCGCCTCGCCCTTTCTGGCGCCGATTGAAATCGACCGGAGCACCGGCGAGGACACTCCGGTTGCGCGCGGCGGCGAACGCTTGAGCACAACCGGGCGGTTCGCGCTGACCGCGCGCATCCTGACCGTCAACATCCTCCCGCTTGCGCTGCTTGGTGGCGGCCTGTTCTATCTCGACAGCTATCGCACGCAGCTCATCAATGAACGCTTCAAGCTGGCGCGGATTGAGGCGCAGATCACCGCCGAAGCCCTTGCGGGTGCAAGCCGCGAGCGACAGGACGCGCTGTTGGTTCAAATCGGCAAAGAGCAACGCATGCGCCTGCGCATGTTTAACGAGGAAGGCGAGCTTGTGGCGGACAGCTTCGTGCTGGATGAGCCCGCTTTCACGTTTGATGATATCGAAGACGATGACTGGAGCCAGCAATTTGCGCGCTGGCTCGACACCGCAGTGGATGCGATTGTCAGCGCCGAACCGGTGACGGATTATATAGAACCAGAAGCCCAGCAGGCCGACGCGTGGCCCGAGCTCGCCCGCGCGCGCGAAGAAGGGGTCAGCCAGATCGCGCTGTATGATTGGCGCGACGGATCGCCGGTGATCACCGCAGCGGCGCCCGTGGGCCTGAATGGCGCAACCCTGCTGACGGTGCGCAACGCGGTTGATATAACGGAAAGCGTGCGCTCGGCGCGCTCGGCCCTTGGCATTGCAGTTCTGGTCGTGCTGGTCGCGTCCGCTCTGCTTTCGTTGTTCCTCGCGCGCACTATCGTCACCCCGCTGCGCCAGCTCGCGCGCGCCGCGGTGCGCGTGCGGCAGGGTCGAGAGCGCGAGGTCGAAGTGCCCCGCCTGCCTCAGCGCTCCGACGAGATCGGCCTGTTGGGACGTGCGGTATCGGACATGACGGGCGCATTGCGTCAACGCATCGATGCAGTCGACAGCTTTGCCGCCGATGTCGCGCATGAGATCAAGAACCCGCTCGCCTCGCTTCGCAGCGCAATCGAATCGCTCCCGCGGGTTGAGGACCCCGCGCTGCGCCGCGAACTCACAGAGATCGCGACTCACGATGTGCGCCGGATTGATCGCCTGGTGAGCGAAATCTCTGACGCCAGCCGGATCGATGCGGAAATGAGCCGTGCCACTCTGGAGCGGATTGACCTTGCCGATCTGGCGCGCGCCATCATCGGCAGCCGGGAAAACCGCGCGGAAAATCAGGATCACCGGATAGAATTGGAGGCGATTGGCTTTGCCGCTTGCGTGATGGGCGTGGGCGCGCGGCTGGAGCGGGTGGTGGAAAATCTGCTCGACAATGCGGTTTCGTTCTCCCCGCCCGACGCGCCGATTGAAGTGCTGATCAACAATGATGGCGAGTGCGTGACCCTGACGGTATCCGATCACGGTCCCGGTATTCCCGAGGACAGCCGCGAAAAAGTGTTCCAGCGCTTTCACTCGGTCCGCCCCGCAGGAGAGGACTTTGGCAACCATTCCGGGCTGGGCCTCGCCATCGCGCGTGCCATTGCCGAGGCGCACGATGGCACGCTTACCGCCAATGGGCGGCTTGACGGGCGGCCGGGCGCGCGAATGCGGCTGCGATTGCCAAGCGCGTGACGCCAAGCGGGGAAAGCCTTGTCTACCCAGTCACGGCCGTTGTGGTGGACGGTCGCGCGCTGATGCTCGAAGGCCCGCCGGGCTCGGGCAAATCAAGCCTGGCGCTCGCGCTGATCGAACGCGGCGCGCGGCTGATAGGCGATGACGCGGTTAGTCTGACCCGCGATGAACGCGTGACCCCTGCGCGGCTCTTGGCCTCACCGCCCCCCAATATCGAAGGGCTGATCGAAGTGCGCGGCGTCGGTCTGTTGTCGCTTGAGGTCGCTGAGGCAGCGCGCGTTGCGCTGATACTCGAATTGCGCGAGGCATCGCAGCGTCTGCCGGAAAATGCCCCTCTTCGCCCGGTGCTTGATTGTCTGATCCCAAGCCTGCCATTTGAACCGGGACCAACAGCACCGGCAGAGCGCGCTTTAGCGGCCTTGACACTGCATGGACTGCCTGTCTGACAGCACGCCTGGCAGCCAAAGCACGCTGATTTCAAATTGGCTCTTTTCTCGATCGTCATTTGGGCCGAAAAGGTGGGGACATGTCGACCGACAGCATCACTCCTTCGCTTTCTCAACCGGCGCCCATGAAGCCTGACCCGCAACGGCTTTTACTGGTTACCGGTATGTCTGGTGCCGGCAAGACCACGGTTCTGGCGGTGCTGGAAGACTTGGGCTGGGAGACAATCGACAATTTCCCGGTGCGATTGCTGGAAAGCCTGGTTGCCCCGGGCGCGCAGCGCTCAGGCGGACCGTTGGCCATCGGTTTCGATTCGCGCACGAGGGGCTTCATCCCCGCCGATGTCATCGCACTTGCCAAGGATCTGGCCGGCAGGCGCGACATCGCGATCACGTTCATGTTCATCGATTGCGCGGGCGGCGAGTTGGAGCGGCGCTACAACGAAACCCGGCGGCGCCACCCCATGGCGCAAGGGCGCCAGGTGCACGATGGAATTGCCGCAGAGCGTGAATTGCTTGAACCGCTGCGTCGGTGGGCGGACCGGGTGATCGACACAAGTTCGCTGTCCTCCAACGATCTTCAGGGTCACATTCGCAAGCTGTTCGGCAGAACCGATGAAGACGCGATGACGCTCACTCTTTCAAGCTTTGGCTTTGCGCGCGGTATGCCCCCACTTGCCGACCTTGTGTTCGATATGCGCTTTTTGGACAATCCGCACTGGGTGCCGGGCCTGCGTGAGTTGACGGGTCAGGACGCGCGCGTAGCCGAGCATATCGAGCGCGATCCATCCTTTCGGCTCACCTTCCCGCAAATCTTTGACCTGCTGATCACGCTTCTTCCGCGTTATGCGGCCCAGGGCAAGACCTATGTTCACGTCGCTTTTGGGTGTACCGGGGGGAGACACCGTTCGGTCTTCACCGCAGAGCGGATGGCGCAAGACTTGCGTACGGCCGGATTTTCGCCCACTGTTCAGCATCGCAATCTTGGATCGCGCGCCGCTGACGAAATCGAGGGATCGCCTCAAACCTGACCGTGAAAAGGCTCTGAGACAAAAGCTCTGAGACACATTTTTTTGAGACGGAATGAGCGATTTTGACAGGTTTTTCGGAAACGCGAATGATCAGGATCGAGACTACACCATATGCCGGGCGGCTGATCGGTCGCGCCGCAATACGCAACGCACAGGCCACACCCTACACATGATTGGACTGATTCTGGTCACTCACGGTCGCCTTGCAGATCAGTTCGTGCAGGCGATGGAGCACGTTGTCGGCGAACAATCCGCGATCGTGACGGTCTGCATTGGGCCCAGCGACGACATGGAGCGGCGACGCTCCGAAATCGCTGACGCTATCGCGCAAGTGGATGTGGGCGAAGGTGTCATAATCCTCACGGACCTGTTCGGCGGCACGCCATCCAACCTTGCGATCTCGCTGCTTGATGCGGGCCGGGTCGAGGTCATTGCCGGGATCAATCTTCCCATGCTCATCCGCCTCGCTGGAGCGCGCAAGACGATGGACGTCACCGCCGCCGTTGAAGCGGCGCAGGAAGCGGGGCGCAATTACATCACCGTCGCCAGCGAACTGCTGACGCAGGATGCAACGCCAAGCGCGTCGGCTGCCAAGGGCTAGGCGCGACGTGACAGGGGCGTGACAGGGGCGTGTTAGGGGCGTGAGAGGGGCATGACCGGGGTGCGGCAATCGGTGACAATCGTGAACAAGCGGGGCCTTCACGCGCGCGCCAGCGCCAAGTTTGTGGGGGCCGTGGCCGCGCTTGACCCCGGTATCAGCGTGACGGTCTCCAAGGAGCCTAACAGCGCAGCGGGCGGATCAATCCTGGGCCTCATGATGCTGGGCGCGGCCAAAGGCGACACTGTCGATGTCATCGTTGAAGGCGAAGGGGCAGACGCGGTGTTGAGCGATCTTGTCGCGCTGATTGCCGATGGCTTTGGCGAGGAGTGACGTCGCGGTTTGACTCGGCGCGCTGACCATCAGACCATGCGCAAGCATATCTCCGGATTTTCCAATCCGACCGTCAAATATCTGCGCAGCCTGCGCGAAAAGAAGCACCGCAAGCGCGCTGGCCAATTTCTGGTTGAAGGGTTGCGCCTGCTTGAGGATGCGCGCGTGAGCGGCCACGCGCCGCGCCAACTGGTGATGGCTGAGGGGCGCGATGCGCATCCTCTAATCACACAGCTTGAACAGGCGGTAGCAGAAGCAGGCGGCGAAGTGATTAACACCACGCCCGACATCCTCTCCAAGATTACCGGCAAATCAAACGCGCAAAGCGTGGTGGGCGTGTTCGACGAATTTGACACTGCGCTCGCCGCGCTGGACCGCGATGCGGCGCCGATCTGGCTGGTGACGCAGGATCTGCGTGATCCCGGCAATCTCGGCACGATGCTGCGCACGGGCGATGCTGTGGGTGCTGGCGGGCTGATCCTGATCGATGATTGCGCCGATCCCTTCAGCGTCGAAGCGGTGCGCGCCAGCATGGGGGCGGTCTTTACCCAAGGCCTGGTGCAGGCGCGGTGGGAGGAATTTTTGCCCTGGCTGCGCAGCGGGACTCGAGAGAACCGGGGTCAATTGGTCGCCGCAAGTCTGCGCGACGCCGTCCCCTATCGCGAGGCGGCTTACGAGGCGCCGTGCTTCATCCTCGTCGGCAATGAGAGCCAGGGCCTGCCGGAGGCTTACGAAGCCGAGTGCGACTTGCGCGTCACCATGCCGATGCGGGGGCGAGCCGACTCGCTCAACGCTGCGGTGGCG
>JBCBKF010000179.1:0-5264 GCA_038522255.1 Pseudomonadota bacterium | reverse complement strand
ACAGCGCCAACGGCGCGGATCAGGCCGCGCGCTATTCGAGCGCGATCAAGGCCGCTCAAGATGCCACCAATAAGCACCAGCGCCGCGCCCGCGGTCAAGAGCCCTTGTGGCAAGGTAATCCAGTGGCCGCGACCAACCTCAACGTCCCTTCGAAAGGGTGGGACAATGACGGCCGGGACACCAATGGCTGGCCGGTCAAGGATCTCAAACTACGCGACCCGGCGAGCGGCAATTTTCTTGACAAGCTCGGCATCCTGCCACGCAATGCTGCTAACCAGAACCGGCTTGTCTTTACCCCGACCGGAATCAATGGGCGCTGGATGGTGGCGAAAGATTCAAGCCGCGTGAAACGCGGCGACGGGGTCTACGCTTATTATCTGGCGCCCAACCCCGCCGATATCAGCAAGGCCTTGAAATCATATAAGACCGCTAAGAATTTCAAAAAGATCGCCAAACAGATTGTTCTCATCTATGCAGGACTTAAGAAGCCGCCCAAAGTTAGGCGCCTGACAGTCAACACGCTCAAAGGCGCGCCGCTGGTCGCTCGCAGCGAAGACCCGCACACCAACAAGAAGCGCAAGTTGGTAAGGCGTAAGGCCAAGGACAATTTCGACGCGGGTCGCTGGAATGCGCTGCGTGTGGGCGGCGCTTCGTTCCCCAAGGAATCGGCGGGCAATCTTCAGGATACACTGGTTGAGTACGCCCCGAAGCAACTGCGCGATCAGCTCGAAGGGTTCGGTGCTCTAGGCAAATGGGCCAAGAAACCGCCCGAAGACAATCCAAAACTCAATTACAAATCCGCGGCTCGCCACGCAGAGGATCCTATTCAAGACTATGGTGTGCTGCGCAAGGGCCTGTTTTGGGCGAGCGGCAAGGCCAAGCCTCTCGGCACGCTGCGCAAAAAATTTGGTGGCCTTTTCGTCGCGGCCTTCAACAAGTTTGAGCAAGCCAAAGAGGCCATCAAGAAGCGCTTCAAAGACAAGAAGAAGGGCGATTATCTGGGCAGCAACAAAGGCTCGATCCGCAAGGCCGCAGCGGAGGTCGCAGCGATTGTGGTGCCCAAGGTCCTAGGTCCGTTCATGCGCACCATGCTGCATACAATCGCGGAATGCGCCGAAGAGGGATTTCAGGCCAAATTGCGCTCTCTCATCGAAGAGACGCCAATTGATCAAATGGTTGAATACGCTCAGGGGCTCAAGGAGAAAGTCGAGAAGATATCGGACGACGCCAATACGTATTTCACTCAGTCGGTCGATGATTTTCTGGGCGATATCAAGGCCAAGATCGATGGGTTCGTGGGCCACGTGAACACGCTAACACAGGTCGCGGGGGGGATCGCCGAAATCGTCAGGGGCCTGCGCATCGGCGCGTGCGTAGCTGGGTTGATATCCGCGCCCGAGACAGTCGGCATTGGCGCGGTGGTGGGCTGTGGTGCGGCGCTGGCAGACTGGATCCTGGGTAAGTTTGGCCTTTCGCCAGTCGAGTACATCGTAGCAAGAACGCTTAAGTCGTGCACGACGCAAAAAGCAATCGCCCGGCTCGTGTCTGGTATGGATTTCATGCAGCAATTGCCCGCTTATGCCGGTCGCCGGATTGTCAAAGGTGCCCAGAAGCTGCTGCGCGAGAATCTCACCAGCGAGATCATGGGCAAGCCGATGGGCCAGCATGCAGCGGAAATGTTCTGCAATATCGATGAAAAAAGTTTCGCGCGCACGCGCTTCAGGGAGTTCGATTGCGGCGGTGGAGGATCGGGCAGCGGCGAATTCAAAGAGAGCAAAACGGGCGAGTATGAAATTGATCCCAACAAAACGCCTCCCTTCAAGAGGGGTGATCCCATTACGCCTGACGAGCTGCGCTGGAAAGGCCGCGAGCTATCTCCCGAAGGTGAAGAACAGCGCCGCAAGGAGCGCGAGCGGGCCGAGAGCAGCGAAGCGGGCGGCTCTGACGATAGCAACGATGGCTCAACAGGTGGCGATCACAAGGATGATGCAAGCAGCGCCGATCCGCAGACCGGCGGAAGCAAACGCCAGACCGACATCATCACCAGCGATCAAAACGTTTCCATCGATGATGGCGAGACGCCCAAGGAATTTCGAAGTTGGTTCATTCAGGGCATTGGGACCAGCGGTTTCCCATCGCGCTATGATTCAAGCAATCAGGGCGGCCAATGCTTTCCCAAGCCGGTAAAGTTCATGATTGTCGATACTTACGGCGCGCATCTGGTCAAGAAAACATATGACGTTGAAATTTGCCGGATCTTCAAGTCCGACAAACCCTACAATGCCGGGACCACGCTGAGGGTCGCTTTCCGATTTGGCAATAATGAATCCTTCACCGTAATTGACAAGACCACGAGGAAGGAGCTCGTCGGTTATGCCGTGGCTCCGGGGAAAATGTACGAGGCATGGATGGGCCAGAGGAGGAAGGAAGGCCAATGACCGCCACCTCCCCATCTCCCCGCACGCCGAAGGTGATGCGCGGCGCGATTGTCGGAATTGATATCTTCAATCCGATCTCCTCGATCGCGATCTTTCAGTACAATCCGGAGCAGATTTCGCGCTCAATCGCCCCGCAATATGGCGGTGGGGCAAGCGGCGCGGGCAGTGCCAAGACAGAACCGCTGCGCCTGGTCGGGCCGCCCGCAGAGACAATTTCCGCCAACCTCAAGCTCGATTTGATTGACCAGATGGAAGAGGGCAAGAACGGCCCGTTGGGCTCTGGCATTTCCGGCCAGCTCGCCGCGCTTGAAATGCTGGTCTACCCCAAGTCGATCTCGGTCGCGATCAATCAGGCCATGCTGCTTGGCGGAATGATGGAGGTCGTACCGCCAGCCGCGCCGCTCACACTGTTCATCTACGGCATCACGACGATCGTCCCGGTCAAGATCGAAAGCCTTTCGATCACTGAGACCGCGCACGATCCAAGCCTGCACCCGATCCGTGCGGATGTCTCTTTAGGAATGAAGGTGCTGACATATAACGACCTTTCGATGACCAACCCGGGATATTGGGCCTTTATGGCGCACCAGGTCATCAAGGAGACGCTCGCGACGATAGCCAGCGTCAACAACGCCGCCAATGCGGTCGGGCTGGACCTGTGATGAGGAGCGCGCGAGCATGATTTCCAAGAACAGCCGTTATGCAGACCATCCGATCCGCACGCGCATTGCGCCCAATGGCGAAGAAGTTCGCTATCTGCGTCCGGCACTGCTGCGTCCGATTGAAGACATTGCGATCGCCACCCACCACCGGGTGAAAGACAGCGACCGGATCGACATCCTCGCCGCGCAGTACTTTGGTGCCGCTGAAAGCTGGTGGATGATCACCGCAGTCAGTCCGCGCCCGCATCCCGATGCGGCTATCGAAGAGCCGGGCGATCCGCTCGCGGTCCCGGCGCTTGGCGTCGACGGGATTGGTCCGCGATGAGCGCTGTCGCCAACGTTTTGGGCATCCGAGCCCTTTTGCAGTTCGGCTCCGGCGCTGTCCTCATGCCGGCGGAGCCTGACCTGATGGAGGCGATCGAGGAACTGGAGATTCAGGTTTCCGCCGAACGCGGTGCCCATTTCCGCCTCGTTCTTTCCGCGGAGCGCAGCGGGCCATTGGGCGTGTTCGGGCCGCCCTTTGTCGATGACAGCCGCTTTCAGAGCGGCGGGCGGATCGGCATTTCACTGTTTTTCGCGGTCAAGCCGGTTCCGATCATTCACGGGGTTATCGTGAAGTCCCAATATCTGCCGCCCAGCGATGCGCATGATGGCAAGGTTGTGCTGCTGGGAACCGATCTTTCGGGCATCATGAACCGAGAACATGTGCAGACACCATGGCCGGCCTTGGCACCCAACCTGATCGCTACGGCTATCCTGGCAAAGTATATTGCCGACGGAATTGTGCCAAAGGTCATGCCGCCGCAGATCTTTGAGCAGCCCAATCCGCTTGAGACGGCGCCGGTCCAAAGCTGCACGGATCTTGCCTATTTACGGCGTCTGGCGCGCGATAGCGGCCACCATGCCGTGCTCCAGCCAGGTCCGGCACCGGGAACCTCGACATTTTACTGGGGGCCGTTGCCGATCATGGGGCTGCCGCAAAAGACGCTGAGCGTTGATCTTGGCCCGATGTCCGATGCATTCGGCGTGACGATCACCCATAACGGGCACCAGATCACCACAGCGGGTGCCACGGTAATCGACCGCCAGACCGGACAGCGGGTTGAGGTCGATGTGCCAGGCCTTGCCAACATGCCTCAGGGTGCGGTGCCGGAATGGCAGACCAGACAGGGGCAGACCCGGCGCGAGCGGCTGGCGGTCTCAGGCATGACGGGGATGCAGGCGCGGGCGATTGCCACCGCGCGGCTTCAGGCGACGGCCGAAAAGGCGGTCCAGGCAAGAGGAACCATTAACAACGTGCGCTACAATGATGCGCTGCAACCTTTTCAGCAGGTTTTTCTGCGCGGGGTAGGGGCCATGTTCGGAGGGCTCTACACCGTTTCCGAAGTGCGCCACCGGCTGCGGCCCGGCGACTACTCCCAGACCTTCACACTCCAGCGCGCAGAGCTTTACGCGCTCGCGCCGGTCGTCCCTCCTGAAACGCAGGTGGCTTGATGACCGAAGAGTGCAGCACCTTTTTTGGCAAGTATCGCGGGATCGTTGAAAACACGCTTGATCCCAATGGACTGGGGCGCATTCAGGTGAGCGTCCCCGATGTCTACGGCGATGGCAATCTGTCTTGGGCGCTGCCCTGCCTGCCGGGCGCTGGCCCGAATGTCGGGCTGTTCACCGTGCCGCCAATCGGGGCCAAGGTGTGGATCGATTTTGAGCGCGGCGACCCGCAATTTCCGGTGTGGAGCGGCGGTTTTTGGGATGATGGCGATTGCCCGGTGCCCGCTGGCATTGAAAACGCCACAACGCGCGCATGGGTGGGCGACAATTTCCGGCTGGAACTCAACGATACGCCTTCACTTGGCGCGGGCACGCTGACGGTCAGCACGATGTCCGGCGATGCGGTGATTGATATGCAGCCGGGAGGTCTGGAGATCACTTTTGGCGGGTGCAGCGTGAAACTCACCAGTCTGGGCGTCACCATCAATGGCAGCAATTTCGAGGTGAAGAAATGAGCCGCGAAATCCTCACCAGCGCAACGCGCACGCAATGCCCGCATGGTGGGACCGGCACGCTGAACGCGTCTCAGGGCAAGGTCATGATCGAAGGGTCTCCCGCACTTGTGTTCGGCGATCAGGGAACGGTTGCGGGCTGTGGCTTCACCCTGCCCAAC
>JBCBKF010000178.1:0-5329 GCA_038522255.1 Pseudomonadota bacterium | reverse complement strand
GGCTTTGCGATTGCGAACAAGCTGAACGATCAGCCGGGACGCGGCATTGCTGTCATCGGCGATGGCGCGATGAGCGCTGGCATGGCCTATGAAGCGATGAACAACGCCGCTGAAGCGGGCAACCGCCTGGTCGTGATCCTCAACGACAACGATATGTCGATTGCGCCGCCTGTTGGCGGGCTGTCAGCCTATCTGGCGCGCATGGTCTCTTCGAGCGAGTATCTCGGCATTCGCAGTCTGGCGAGCCGCACTATCCAGAAAATGAGCCGCCGCCTGCACGAAGTCATGGGTAAGGCCGAGGAATACACCCGCGGCCTGGTGACCGGCGGGACCCTGTTTGAAGAACTGGGCTTTTACTATGTCGGCCCGATTGACGGGCACAATCTCGATCACCTGATCCCGGTGTTGGAAAATGTGCGCGACACATCCGAGGGCCCGGTGCTGATCCATGTCGTCACCGAGAAGGGCAAGGGCTACGCCCCGGCGGAAAACAGCGCGGACAAATATCATGGCGTGCCCAAATTCAACGTGATCACTGGTGAGAAAGCCAAGGGAAAGGCCGGTCCGCCAAATTACCAGAACGTCTTTGGCGATACTCTGGCGAAGCTGGCCGAGACCGACAAACGCATTTGCGCGATCACCGCTGCCATGCCGTCAGGCACCGGGGTGGACCGGTTCGCTAAGGCGCATCCGGAGCGCAGCTTTGACGTCGGAATCGCCGAACAGCACGGCGTGACCTTTGCCGCTGGCCTCGCCGCGCAAGGGATGCGCCCGTTCGCCGCGATTTATTCGACCTTCCTTCAGCGCGCTTATGACCAGGTGGTCCACGATGTCGCGATCCAGAACCTGCCGGTGCGTTTTGCGATTGATCGTGCAGGCCTGGTTGGCGCGGACGGATCGACCCATGCCGGAAGCTTCGACATCACATATCTGGCGACGCTGCCCAATTTTGTCGTGATGGCGGCTGCAGATGAGGCAGAGCTTGCCAACATGACCTACACCGCAGTGGAGCATGACGCGGGACCCATTGCGTTCCGTTATCCGCGTGGCAGCGGCACCGGAGTCGCGATACCCGATCGCCTTGAAAAGCTCGAAATCGGCAAGGGCCGCGTGGTCCGCGAAGGGAGCAAGGTGGCGATCCTTTCACTCGGCGCGCGTCTGGAAGAGGCCAAGAAGGCCGCCGATCAACTTGAGGCGAAGGGGCTGTCCACCACGGTTGCCGATATGCGGTTTGCCAAGCCGCTCGATACCGATCTGATCGCGCGCCTGATGAAGAGCCACGAGGTTGTCATCACCATCGAGGAAGGCGCGATTGGCGGTCTGGGTGCGCATGTGCTGACCTATGCTACCGACGAAGGGCTGACCGATGCCGGGCTGAAGGTACGCACAATGCGCCTGCCCGATATCTTTATCGACCAAGATTCGCCCGACAAGCAGTACGCGCTAGCAAAGTTGGATGCGGACGCGATCGTTGAAAAGGTGCTCTCAGCGCTGAAGCATAATTCGACTGTGGTCGAAGAGGAAGGCGCCGAGGAAGCGCGGGCGTAACCCTTATGCCGCCAATGCCGGGCGAGCCGCTGGTGGCGCGATATTCGCGCGCCAAGCTGTCGGCATATCTCTTCGCCGCTGCCTTGCTGGTGAGCCTCGGCCTCGGCCTTCTTGCGCATATGATCATCACCTCGAATCCGGCGGTTTGGATTATTGGGCCGTTGGTATCTTTGTCGGTCTTGCCGTTTAGCGCGGCTTGCGTCATTTTGCTTTGCAAGGTTTTTGACCGGCGCGTCCAGCTTCGCGTGGATGGCGAAGGCTTCGCCATCCGGGGGCATTCAGCCAAGACGATCCATCATCGCGCCATCATCGGTGTGAAGACACGAAACGGCCTGGTCGCTCTGCAGCTGCAAAAGGCGGCGAACTTTCCCATCGAAAATCGCCATCGGCGCTTGATATGGCGGCTGAACGGCCCGGGCGCAGAGGGTTATTTCGGCGATGCGTGGGTTTGGACCTCGCAATTGGACTGCACGCCCGCCGATGTCTTGAACGCGATTCATGACTTTCGCCCTCTAACCGACTGGGAACGAGAAATGCGCGAACGCGGTCTGAGCGCGCGCAGCGACCTTGTGCCAAACCGCTTTTAGGGCCGCCGTGTATCAGCGCGGCCTGGTGATGATCACCGCCGCAGCAGGCGGTTCGATCGGCCCATCAGCTCTCGTAGGCTCATTGTCAGACGACGCGTTCGTCTCTTGCGGCGGATCG
Organism: Pseudomonadota bacterium; assembly: GCA_038522255.1. Lineage (GTDB taxonomy): Bacteria > Pseudomonadota > Alphaproteobacteria > Sphingomonadales > Sphingomonadaceae > Erythrobacter. The sequence continues at coordinate 3,076 of JBCBKF010000178.1, read as the reverse complement.
GCAAAGTCCCCCGTTCCCTCAACCTCATCCATGATCAACGGTCGCTCGGGCGGTTCTTCACCTTTCAGCTCGGCAATCGCCTTTTCGCGGCGGTAGAGATAGGTGTCGCGGCGCGCAGCGTAGGGGTTCAGTGTCTCGCCAATCCGCTCCAGCTCCTCGTCCACTTCAATACGCTGATCGAGCGAATTGATCACGAAATAGGGCGCGGTGAATTCCAGCTGGTCAAACGGCGCCCCCACCGCAAGCGGCAAGAGCAATTGGTCAAGACCGCTTCCCACCAGATCGCGCGCGCTTGTTGCGCCGGTGACAGGCAGGTAAAGGTAGGGGCCTGATCCCACGCCGTAAAAGCCCAGTGTGTTGCCAAATCCGTTGCGCCGATAGGGCAAACCAATGCCGGGTTTTTCCGCAAGGTCGATCAGCCCGCCAATCCCCAGTGTAGAGTTGATGAGCAATCGCCCAAGCGTCTCGAACGTTTTGCCGAATTTGCCCTGTAACAGAAAGTTGAGAGCGTTGTTGGGCTCACCCAGATTGCGCACCACATTGCCCAGACCGTCGCGGATGGGCCCGGGCAAGCCATCGCGATAGGCATAGGCGATCGGTTCGACGAACACTTCGTCAAGCTGCTGTGTGATGCGATAGCTTTCTTCGTTGATCGCTTCCATCGGATCGTTTTCGGGAGGACCATAGGTGCCGGTCACGACAATCTCGTTGTCGCTGTCTTGTGGTGTCTGTGTGCTCTCTTGCGGCGGCTCATCGCCGTTTTCTCGATCCGGACCCGGGCCCGGCTGCGTCTGCACCGCGCTGAGCGTCCATTCCAGGCTGATCAGGCCATCCGAACCCCCGCTGGTCACCGTCGCGGGGCCGACATTGAGCACCGGGGCGATCGCGATCACAGGCGCTTCAATCCCCGAGAGCGCAGCGTCGGGAACCTCTCCGATCAGGAGCGGCGATGTCAGGGCAACAAGCGCGGCGTTGGGCATAGGGGTCCCTTCGTGGTTGTCGATCGCTAGGCCAAGTCGAATCGGGTTCTTATAGCCTCATCTAATTGTTTAAGTTTGCATTCTGACGATGCGCCCATGCTGCGCCAATCGCTTTTTTCTGGTGCGGTTACAGCGCAGTACAAATTGCCCCCTTCCGCCCCCTCACAGGAACCCTAGGACAGCACCATGGCTTTTCTTGAATGTGATCGCGATGGCCCCATCGCAACTTTGACGATAAACCGCGCCGACGCGATGAACCCGCTTGGCCAACCGGGTGATGGCGACGCGTTCGCGCGTGCCTGCGTTGAGCTTAACAATGATACCGCGATCCGCTGCGCGATCCTGACAGGGGCAGGCCGCGCATTCTCTGCGGGCGGCGACATCAAGGCGATGCGGGACAAGAGCGGCACGTTTGGCGGCGCGCCGCCAGCTATCTCGGACGGGTATCGCGAGAACATCCACCTGATGCTGCGCGCACTCTATGGCTTGCGGGTTCCGTTGATCGCGGCGGTGAACGGGCCGGCGATCGGGCTTGGCTGCGATGTTGCGTGCCTGGGGGATATCCGCATTGCCAGTGAGACAGCGAAATTTGGCGTCACCTTCCTAAAGCTCGGCATCATTCCCGGCGATGGTGGCACCTGGATCCTCCCGCGCATCATCGGCCCGGCGCGCGCGGCAGAATTGTTCTACACCGGCGATGTCATCTACGCTGCAACCGCGCTCGAATGGGGGCTGGTCAGCCGTGTGGTCGCGCCCGAGGCGCTGCTGGAGGAAGCGCGGGGCTTGGCGCACCGGATCAGCGCTCAACCCCCGCACGCGCTGAGGCAGGTGAAGATGCTGCTGCGCCAGAGTCAGCAGCTCTCCTATGACAGCGCGCTTGAGCTTGCCGCGAACACGCAGGCGATGATGCACGCGACGAAGGACCACGAAGAGGGCGTTGCCGCGCTGCTGGAAAAGCGGCCGGCGAACTTCACAGGAGAATGACGGTGACCACTATTGCTTTGCGCGTCCTGATCTTTCTGGCGATCGTCTATGTTGGCCTCGCCGCGCTGATCTATTTTCAGCAAGGCAAGTTTATCTTTTCCGCTCCGCAAGAGGTACATGCCCCGGCGCCCGGCTATGAAGCGGTGACGTTGCAGACCGCCGATGGACTAGCGCTCGCCGCGCACTGGCGCGCGCCGCAAGAGGGCCGGGCAACGCTGGTTCATTTTCACGGCAACGCCGGATCGCTGAGCGGCGCGGCGGAGGAGAACACCTTGTTTGCCAAGCAGGGTTATGGCGTTTTGTTGGTCGAGTATCGCGGCTATGGCGGCAATCCGGGCCGACCGTCCGAGAAGGGGTTTCACATCGATGGCCGTGCGGCTCTGGCGTTTCTCAAAGCGCGCGCAGTCGCGCCGCAAAGCACCATTATCAAGGGCCATTCGATCGGCAGTGGGACAGCTGTTAACATGGCGCTTGAAGTGGATGCAGCAGCGCTGATCCTGGTTGCGCCCTTCACTTCAGTCCCCGATCTGCTGGCGCAGAAAATGCCCGTCTTCCCAATGGGAATGATCGCCCAAGAGCGCTTTGACAACCGCGCCAAGCTTCCCAAGGTGGCGATCCCGGTGCTGGTCCAGCATGGGGCGCAAGACAAGGTTGTGCCGTCCTCGCATGGCCGGGCGCTCGCAGCTGCCGGGCCGACCGCTGAGTTCCAGAGCTTTGCGGGCAAGGGGCACGGGCTCACCTTCGACCCCGCAGTCCAAACCGCGCAAGCGGAATGGCTGGCGGCGCTGGGACTCTAGCTCCCAATAAAGGAAGGCGCGGCCACGTCCTAACAAGTCTGATTAGCAGACGCGGTGTGTGGTGCCTTTTGAAGCACGGCCATGAAGAGCTATCGCCCCTCGCGTTCTCCGTGCCCGGTAGGCCGCGCGGCGCGCGTGCTGGGTGATCGCTGGGTCATCCTGATCCTGCGCGAGGCCTTTCTGGGCGCGGACCGGTTTGAACAATTTGCCGAGCGGATGGGTATCAACCGCGCGGCGCTGACATCGCGGCTGGACATCCAGCAAGCGGCTGGCCTTATGCGGCGTGACCCGCCTGAGGGTAAGCGCGCGCGCTAC
>JBCBKF010000177.1:0-5484 GCA_038522255.1 Pseudomonadota bacterium | reverse complement strand
ACAGCGCCGAGCGCGCCTGAACCACCAGAGCGCGCGCGGCGTCGAGATTGGCCGCCGCGGCCAGGATATCGGGGTTGTTCGCCTGCGCTTCCAGGACAAGCTCGGTGAGCACCGGATCGCCCACCGCTTCGATCCAGCCGATCCGCACATCGCCCGGGTCTGCTCCGTCGACCACCCAGTTGTCAGGCAACGAGGGCAGGCTCTCCGCCGCTGCGCGCGCAACGTCGTCATCCGTGCTCAGCGTCATGCAGCCGGCAAGCGCGAGCGAGGCAGCACTGATAAAGAGAAGCCGCCGGATCATGCCGCAGCCTCCTTCGCGCCTTCAGGCGGTGTTGTGCCCCCACCCTGGCCCCCGCTCTTGCTCGCTCGTTCATCGGTCGAGATACCGAAGACGGCGGCGTACACCACCGGCACCACGATAAGCGTTAGCGCGGTCGCAAAGCTGAGACCGAAAACCAGCACCACCGCCATCGACTTGAAGAAGGCGTCGGTAAACAGCGGGATAACGCCCAGAACCGTCGTCCCAGAACCCAGCAGCACCGGGCGAACACGGCTGGCCGCGCTGTCTACGAGCGCGTCCATGCGCGGCTTGCCTTCGCCGATTTCGAGATCGATCTGATCCACCAGAACGATAGCGTTCTTGATCAGAAGCCCTGCAAGCGAGAGCACGCCCAGGATCGCCATGAACTCAAACGGCACGCCCATCACAAGGAGACCGAACACCACGCCCACCAGCGCCAGCGGCACAACCGACCAGATCACCAGCGGCTGGCGCAAGGCGTTGAACAGGAAAATCGTCACCAGCACCATCGCGCCAAAGCCCAGCGGGATAACGCTGGCCAGGTTTTCGTTCGCTTCAGCCGAGTTGCCTTTCTCACCGTCCCATTTGAGGCTGTATCCGGGCGGCAGCTCGATCGCATTGACGAGCGGTTCAACCCGTTCCTGCAGATCTCCCGAAAGCGTGCCGGGCGCAGGGTCTGCCTGCGCCTTGATCGACCAGACGTTGTCGATCCGGCGCAGTCGGCTGTCGCGAAAGATCGTGTCGATGCCGTCGGTCACCTGTTCGATCGGCACAGCATAGCCCGCCGGGGTGATGACCTGCACCGAGCCAATGCCGTCAACGGTCTGGCGCTCATCCTTCGGCGCGCGTGAGACAATCGGGATCAGATCATCGTTTTCGCGGTACACACCCACTTGCTGGCCGGTGTAATTGCGCGCCAAGGCTGCGCCCAGATCCTGCCGGCTCACGCCTGCGCGCCGGCCCTTGACCTCGGAATAGGCAGGCTCGATCGCAGGCACGCGCTGACGCCAATCGTCCTTGATCGCGATCGCGCCGCCATCCGCGTAATAGATGTCCTGGGCCTGCCGGGCGAGATCGCGCAGCACGTCCGGATCAGGGCCAGAGAAGGTCGCCTCGATCTTGGAGCCGCCGCCCGGGCCAAGGATAAAGCGCCAGACCTTGCCCTGCGCCTGGGTGAAGTTCGCATCGATATAGGCCTGCACTTGCGGGATCATCGTATCGAGGCGGTTGTAGTCGTCGATCTTGACGAGCAGCTGGCCGTAAGCGGAATTGTTGCTCTCAAAGCTGTAGACCAGCATGTAGCGAAGCGTGCCTCTACCCACGAGCGTGTGGACATTCTCCACCCCTTCAAGCGTGCTGACATACTCGGTGAGCTTGCGCATGTCCTCATCGGTTTGCCCGATCTCTGTGCCTTCGGGCAGCCAATAATCGACCACGAGCTGAGGCGTGGTCGAGGCTGGAAAGAAGCCCGAGGTGACATAGCCAAAGGCAAAGACCGAGGTGGCGAACAGGCCCATGGCCGCTGCTATGGTGACGTATCTCCAGCCGACGAGGAACGAAATAATCGTCTTGAAGCGATCCATCAGGCCGCCGGGCTTGTCGCCCGTATCCTGCACCGGGCCGCTTTCCGCGCAGTCATTCTCGATCTTCTTGTAAAGGATATCGCACAGGAACGGCGTCAGCGTGATCGCGAAAACCCAACTGTAGAGGAGCGAGATCAGGATCACCCAGAACAGGTCCCCGGTAAACTCCGCCGTGTCGCCCGGCGACAGGCCAATCGGCGCAAAGGCGAGGATGCCCACCAGTGTGCCGCCCAGAAGCGGCCAGATCGAGCGTTTCACCACGTCACTGGCGATGTCGATGATCTTCCTGCCCTGCTGGCACCCGATCAGCACCCCGTCCGCGATGACGATCGCGTTGTCGACCAGCATCCCCAGCGCAATGATCAGCGCGCCCAGCGAAATGCGGTGCATCGGGATGTCGCTCATATACATCGTACCAAGCGTCGCCGCGATTGTGAGCAAGAGGCCGATGCCGATGATGAGGCCAGAGCGAAAGCCCATAAAGACTACCAACGCGCCGATCACGATGGCGAGCGCGAGGAACACGTTCACGACGAAGTCCGAGACCGATTTATCGACGACTTTGCCCTGGTTGTAGAATTCATTCACTTCGATGCCGACAGGGCGGTCTTCCTCAAGCTCCGCCATTTTGGCAGAGAGGTTTTCCGCCACCGCAACCACATTGCTGCCTGACACCGCGGCAACGCCCATGACGAGGCTCGGCTTGCCGTCCCAATAGGTGATGAAATCGGGCGGATCGCGAAGTCCCCGCGTCACGGTGGCGATATCGCTCAATTGCACTACGCGCCCGTCGCTGGACGAAACGAGCAAATTGGAAATCGCGCCCACGGAATCAATGTCACCGCTGGGCGTGATGACCAACCGCTTACCATCCACCTCAACGGTACCGCCATCGACCACCACGTTCTGGGTTGAGAGCTGCTGGAAGATCGTGTTGACCGTCGCGCCCAAGGATGCGGCGTTCTGGCGGGAGATTTCAACGTAAATAACCTCGTCCTGCTCTCCGGCGAGGTTGATCTTGCCCACGCCATCGACCGTAAGCAGATCCTGGCGCAGAGCCTTGGCGTAGCGGCGCAGTTCGGGCATCGTGAAACCATCGCCGGTGAGGACATAATAGATCCCGAAGACATCGCCGAACTCGTCGAAAACCTGGCTGCCACTGACGCCCGGAGGCATGTCGGCGGCCGCATCGCGTACCTTGTTGCGCAGCTTATTCCAGATGCCCTGAAGCGCGTCCTTGCTGGGGCTGTCGGAATATTTGATGTCGACCGAGATTTCCGAAAAACCCGCCGAGGAGACCGAGCGAATCTCCTCCACCTCGGCCATGTCCTGCAACGCTTCTTCAAGTGGTGCGGATACTTCGCGCGCGACGTTTTCGGGAGAGCCGCCGGGATACGCGGTGAAGATTTGCGCCGTGCGGATCGTGAACTCGGGATCCTCGAAGCGCGGCATGTTCTGATAGGCCGTCCACCCCGCCAGAAGCGACAGGACGATCACGATCCACATGATCAGGCGATTGCGAATGCTGAAGGCCGCAATGTCCATAAATGCCGCCCCGGCGCTCAGTCAGACCAGGGGCGAACCTTATCGCCCTCCTGGAGATAATTGCCGCCCGAGGCGACCACGGTGTCCCCAGCTTGAAGGCCATCGGTGACCCGCACGGTTTCGCCCACGCCTTCTTCGACAGTCACCTCGCGGCGCTCGAGCACCTTGTCGGGGCCCTTGACGACCCAGACATAGCGCTTGCCGCCCTCAACCATGATCGCGGCGAGCGGAACATCGACGCCGCTCACTTTGGCGTCAGGGCCGTCGCCGGTGATGATCTCGGACTCGAAGAACAAAGTCGCTGTCATCCCGCTGAGGACCAGCAGTTCGGACGGCGGAGTGAAGGCGAAATGCGCCTCGAAGGTCTGGGTTGAGCTGTCCGCCACCCCGCGCGCTTCACGGAACACGGCGGGAAACTGACGACCGGGCGCAGCGTCAAGCTCGACAAAGATGTTGTCCGGGCGGCGCTGATTGGAAGTGATCACGAAGCTGGCGGGCACATTGACGATCGCTTCAACCGCGCGGCTTTGCAGGACCAGAACCGGTTGCTGCGGCCCGACATTCTGAAACTGCTCAACATAAGTGACGCCCACGCCGCCCGTAAACGGCGCGCGCAGCACGGTGTCTCGCAGGTTCTTTTGCGCGGTATCGAGCGCGGCTTCGGCAACCTGGCGCTGCGCGTCGCGGCTTTCGAGCACACTCTTGGAAATCGCGTCTTCAGCGATAAGGCGCTGGGCGCGTTCATATTCGCTGTTCGCATTAAGATACTGCGCCTCAGCCTGGTCGACTGCAGCCTGAAAGCTCGTCGCATCGAGCCGCGCGATCACATCGCCGCGGCTGAACTGGCCGCCATCGCGCGCGTTCCATTCGATAATCTGACCACCCACCTGAAACGCCATGTCCGTGCTGCGCACTGAGCGTATGACGGCAGGAAAGCTGCCATCCTCGCGTTCGGAGGCCGCGCTCAATGTCAGCAGCTTGGCAGGGCGCGGGGCCGCTTCTTTCTCGACAACAGGCTCGCCGCCGCACGCGCTGAGCGAGAACAAACCTGCAATGATCACGGGAATTTGGACCCGCACTGAGCGGATCGGAGGCACAATTCGCTTCACATCGGCGCTCCTGTTGCCAGTCGGTGCCCCCCATTCTTTCGGCACAGCTTGCGTCAAACCTAAGCTACGCGCTCCGCTTTAAAGACTTGCTCCCGATTCGCAACCGCAGCTTCTTTTTTCGGGGCACCGATGCGCATTTTGCACGTTAAGAGCGCAACACAGCAAAGCGCGCAGCAGCGAGGGATGGGCTATGATTAATCGATTTGGGGACGCGCTCAAAGACTTTCTGAAACAGGAGAGCGCAGGCGGCATTGTCCTGATCGCTTCGGCTGTGCTCGCCCTGATCATCGCCAACAGCCCGCTTGCGCCCGTCTATTTCGGCACGCTGGAGACCAAGCTGAACCTCTCCTACGGCGCCTTCGAAATCAACAAGCCGCTGCTTTTGTGGATCAATGATGGCCTGATGGCCGTATTCTTTTTCCTGATCGGGCTCGAAGTGAAGCGCGAAATGTTGAGCGGACAATTGTCGAGTTGGGACAAGGCATCGCTCCCGCTGATGGCCGCGATTGGCGGAATGGCGGTGCCTGCGCTGGTGTTTGTGGCGTTCAATTATAACGAGCCGACCAACATCAATGGCTGGGCGATCCCGGCGGCGACCGATATCGCCTTTGCGCTGGGTATCCTGTCGCTGCTGGGCCCGCGCGTGCCGGTGGCGATGAAGGCGTTGCTGCTGGCGATCGCGGTGATCGACGATATCGGCGCCATCACCGTTATTGCGCTGTTCTACTCAGGCGAGATCAAGACCGACATGCTGATCGGTGCAGCGGTGGTCTATGCGCTGCTTTTTGCAGTCAACCGGATGAGGATTTCCTCAGGCATGCCCTATGTCGTGCTCACGGTGATCATGTGGGTCTTCGTCCTCAAGTCGGGCGTCCACGCGACACTCGCTGGCGTGGCAGCGGGAATGATGATCCCCACGCAAACGCGCGAGGGCACAAACCTGCTT
>JBCBKF010000176.1:0-5487 GCA_038522255.1 Pseudomonadota bacterium | reverse complement strand
GCAGGATATCTCCACCGGCGACACCAAAGTGTTCCTCGCCGACGCCGAGGCCTGGTGGGCGGAAAATGGCAACGGGTTCGGTTACACCGCAACGGGCTCAAAGGTGCTGTTTTCTTTCGTCGCTGAGCGAAACATCGAAGCCATGTTCGAGGGCGCGGCCTATCTGATCCTGGCGATCTTCATCATCCTGGCCGTCGCATTCCGCTCCCTGGCCGTTGGTGCGATTTCGCTCCTGCCCAATGCCCTGCCGATCCTGACCACGTTCGGGATATGGGCGCTGCTTGTGGGCACGGTCGGCTTCTCGGTCGCCGCCGTAGGCGCCGTTGCCGTTGGCCTGGTGGTCGATTTCACGGTGCATTTCCTCTCGAAATACCTGCGCGCGCGACGCGAGGATGGCCAGACCATTGGGGATTCGGTGCGCTATGCCTTCCGCACGGCGGGAGCGGCGATCTTCGTCACCACCATCATCCTGGCGGCAGGCTTCGCTGTTCTCGTGACCTCCAGCTTCAAGCTGAATGCGGACCTCGGCCTGCTGACGGCGCTGGCCGTGGTCTTCGCCATGCTGATCAATTTCCTTCTGCTGCCCAGCCTGTTCCTCACCTTCGGCAAGCGCGGCGAAGGCGACGTGGCGGTGCGAACGCCCAAATCCTTGCCCGCCGAATAATCCTCCCAGACCCGCAAAAAAGGAGACACACAATGTCAGTGTTCAAATCCACCCTCGCAGCCCTCGCCATGGTCACGCTCGCCGCGCCCGGGCTCGCCCAAACGCCTCAAGAGAAAGGCTTTGCCATCGCTCAGCGCAACGATCTGTCCGACGCAGGCTTTGCCACCTCCAGCGTCGAGCTGACCATGACGCTGGCCGACCCAAGTGGGCGCACCACGAGCCGCGAGCTGCGCATTGATACCAAAGAAAAACAGGGCGAGGGCAATGGCGACAAGGCCGTAACCTTTTTCTACTCGCCGCGCGATGTGGAAGGCACGGCCCTCTTGACCCACACAAAGGTGCTCGACAGCGATGACCAATGGCTTTTCCTGCCGGCGCTGAACCGCGTGAAGCGCATTTCGTCCTCCAACAAGTCCGGACCATTTGTCGGCTCTGAGTTTTCCTTCGAGGACATCGCTGGCGCAGAGCTTGGCAAATATGAGTACATCTATTTGGAGACGGTCACCGAAAATGGGATGGAGCTCGACAAGCTCGAATGTATCCCGGCCTATGAACGCTCAGGCTATTCCAAGATCCACTGTTTCTTCGACACCGACGTCTTCCAGGCCCGCAAATTCGAGTTCTTCGACCGCGGCGGGCAGCACCTCAAAACCCTCATTCTGGACGACTACCGCGAATATGAGGGCGGCGTCTGGCGCCCCCATGTCCAGACCATGACGAACCACATCACAGGCAAAACCACCGTGCTGGAGTTCGGCGACTGGACGTTCGGCCTGAACCTGGATGAGCGCGACTTCGAACCCGAAGCCCTGGAACGGCTCTAGGCTCTGTCATGCGATCTGTTTCAATTTTCTTGGGCGCCGCGCTGTGCGGCGCCCTCCCGGCTGCGGCGCAGAGCTTTGATTTTCGCCCGGAAGTTGGCGTGGAATTGCGCCTCTTCCCCGATGATCCCCAATTTGCGGACCAGTTCGACTGCGCCCAGGGCGCGCTGATCCTCACCGGGGAAGGCCGCTGGCGCTCGCGCGACCGCGACACCCGCGTCCTGTTTGAGCCCCTGGTTCGCATCGACAGCCAGGATGATGAGCGCACCTATATCGACATCCGCGAGGCCAGCCTCTCCCACGAGGTGAACCGCGATTGGGACGTTCTGGTGGGTGTCTCCCAGATCTTCTGGGGCGTGGCGGAAAGCCGGAATGTGGTCGACGTGATCAACCAGTTCGACACGGTGGAAGACGTGGATGAGGGCAAAAAGCTTGGCCAGCCCATGGTGCGCGTGACACGGCGCTCCGACATCGGCACCTTCGAGGCGTACTACCTGCCTTACTTCCGAGAGCGCCTCTACCCGGGCGAAGAGGGCCGGCTGCGCACCTCACCCGTGATCAGCAATGATGTGGCGCGTTATGAGCGCGGCGGTGACGAATGGGCTGGCGATGTCGCGCTGCGCTACACCAACCGGTTCGGCGGCTTTGATCTGGGCTTGCACGGCTTCTACGGCACGAGCCGAAACCCGCGCCTGGACTTTAACCCGGCGACCGGCGAGCTGGAGCCATTCTACCCGGAACTCACCCAGGCCGGCCTTGACCTGCAATGGACGTCCGATGCCTGGCTCCTGAAGGGCGAAGTCGCGGTCGCCGACATGCTGGACCAGACAGTTATCAGCGCGGTCGGCGGGTTCGAATACACTTTCTTTGACGTGTCAGGTTCGGGCTGGGATGTCGGGCTGATTGGCGAGTATCTCAACGATGATCGCGACCAGGCGATCCTGCCGAACACGCTGTTTGAAAGCGATGTTTTCGTCGGCACCCGGATAACCCTGAATGATACTCAGGACACCGAATTCCTGGCAGGCGCCATCATCGACGATCAGACCGGCGGCGTCTTCGCCTCAGCCGAGATCCAGCGCCGGATTGGCGATACGCTATTGCTGGAGGTCGAAGCCCGCGCGTTTGCGGCTGAGGATGACCCATTCATTGCCGCGCTGGACGCCGACGACCATGTCCTTGTTCGGCTCACGCGTTATTTTTGAGGGACCCCATGACCCAATTTACGAAGAAATCCTTTGAACTCCTGATAGACCTTGCAGCAAACAATGAACGTGAGTGGTTCAAGGCGCATAAGGCGGAGTTTGACACTTGGTTGCTGGACCCGTTTGCTGAGACTCTGGAAGCAATCTCAAACCGGCTTGGGGCGTCCGATATGGACCTGCGCGGCGGAAAGAAAACCATGTTCAGGATGCACCGGGATGTGCGCTTCTCAAAGGACAAGTCGCCCTACAAAACCAATGTCTCTGGCCTGCTCTCGCCTGGCGGCGACAAGCGGGAAAACGAAGGATTCGCGTATCTCCAGCTCGATGCCGAAGGTGGGTTCGCGGCGGCGGGCCGCTACAACCTCAATCCCAAAGCGCTCGGACCAATCCGCGATCGCATTCTCGAAGAGCCGGACCAATTCGGTGAGATTCTGGACGGCCTGCGCGCAGACGGCCTCGACCTGGACCGCTCCATGAGCCTGTCCTCCATGCCCCGGGGATATGCCGAGCACAGCGAGCACCGGTTCGCCGGTGAACTGAAGCTCAAATCCATGATTGTGAGAGAGGATTTGCCAAAGTCAGCTTGGAAGAATGGAGAGGTGGTGGAGCGTGTTGCAGCACTCGGTCTGAACGCGCGGGCGTTCATCGGCTTTGTCTCGATCTGATGACGAAGCGCATCGACACCGAGAAATTTGCAAAGGTCGAAGTCACCTCAGCGGTAGAGCTTCGGCAATGGCTGGAGGCAAATCACGGCCAGCCAGGGAGCGTTTGGCTTGTGACGTTCAAGGCTTCCGCCCAAAACAAGTATATCTCTCGCGAGGCGGTTTTGGATGAGCTTGTCGCCTTCGGCTGGATAGATGGTGTGCGCCGAAAGCTGGATGAGCACCGCACCATGCAACTCATCTCACCGCGAAAGACCCAGCATTGGGCGAAGTCCTACAAGGAACGCGCTGCCAGGCTCATTGACGAGGGCCGCATCGCGGCGCCGGGAATGGCATCGATTGAAGCTGGAAAAGCCTCAGGGCTGTGGACATTCATGGATGATGTGGACGCGCTGATCTGGCCTGAAGACTTGCACAAGGCCTTTGCCGCGCACCTAAGGGCAGAGGCCAATTTTGCTGAGTTCCCGCCATCGGCCCAGCGCTTCACACTCCGGTGGATCAAACTGGCGAAAACAGAAGCCACCCGCCAAAAACGCATCAAGACGACAGTCGAACGTGCAGAGAAAGGCGAATTCGTTCTCGGCGTGCGAATGTCGTCCTGAGCCCTGATTGCCGACCAGTTTCAAGACGTTGCTCATTGGCCTCTCAGTGTTTCTTGAAAGTGATCTGCGAGGTAATCCGATGACTGGCGCACAAGATCTGGATCGTCATAGAACGCGGTCTGGTTGGGGCCATCGACCCAGTGAATAGCCTTGTCGACCGATAGAGTCTCATGGAACTTTCGCGCCCATTGCGGTGACAGCGCGTTTTCGCTGTGGACCATTGTCATAGGGACGCTGACCTTGGGTGCGGCGGACTGCACATCAAATTGCAGGAAGTGTTCGCGAGACATCACGGCAAAGGCATTGGTGTAATTGGGAACGCCCGCGCGCGGTGTTGCGTAATAGTCATAGGTCGATTGCAGCGTCATCGCTGCGTCGCCGTCTAACGCGGCGGCTGGAATGGACAACACTTCGCCGGTTTGTTCAAAATGCTCTCGGGCTAGTCGGCCCTGGTCCACCTTCTCCTGAAAGCCGTCAGGATCTTTGGCCTTCATCACCGGCACATCGCGGTAATAGCCCACAACGCCGCCAATGGACTTGACCAGAGGGTTGTCAACCGCAGCCCAAACCGAATAGCCGACGCCGAGACAAACGCCGGCGGCACCGATCCGCTCCGCATTAATATCGGGGTCTTCAGAAAGAGCAATCAGCCCAGCTTTCAGGTCGTCGATCTTGTGCGGATAATATTCATACTGCCGCGGCTCGCCGCCACTCTCACCGTAATGGCGGTGATCAAGGCAGAGTGCCGCAATGCCGCGCTCAGAGAGAGCTTTAGCATAGACACCCGTGACCTGCTCTTTGACGCTGGTCATCGGGCCACCGACGATAACGGCCGGGTGCGGCCCCGGCCTGTCGGGAAGGTATAGATCCCCGACAACACGATCACCCAAGACGTCAAATTCAACGCGCCGTTTTGTCATTGCAGAACCGCCTATCCTGCGGCCTGGTGGTAGAGAAAGGCCGCGTCGGTGCCACCGGACTGACCGACGGCGATAGCGATATTCAAGTGCGCAATGGCTTCGAGATAACGAGCGGTCGAAAGCGGACCAGTTTCCACCGGGTGGAGTCCCATGCCTTTGACAAGATCAGCGACCTGTCGGCGCGCACCAGAATCGTCACCTGCGACAAAGCCCGTGACGGAGACACCGAGACGGGTGAGCTTATCGGAAGTCATGATGTCGGCGAACACAGTGTTGAACGCTTTGACAATTTGCGCGCCGGGCAACAGTTTAGTGATTTCTCCAGCGGCCGATGTTTCAGTGCCGAGTATTTTTGGCGACCAATCATCATTTAGCGGGTTTGTCGCGTCAACGACGGTTTTGCCTGCCAAAACTCCGGCGAGTGGCGGGAGCAGTGTTGTTGTTGCTGTGTAGGGCACCGCGATGATCACGATGTCCCCCGATTTTGCGGCATCTTCAAAGCTCAAGGTGTCGGCTTTCGGTTCTCTCTCTGACAAGAGGGGTTCATGTCCGCCATCACGCGCGAGCCCCGCCAGTGCGCGCGCCACTGATCCGGCACCAAGTATCCCAATCT
>JBCBKF010000175.1:0-5510 GCA_038522255.1 Pseudomonadota bacterium | reverse complement strand
GTTGGCGGCGAACGTGGCGCGCGCGCGGGTGAAGGCGGCCTTGCTAAGCGGCGGTGCAGCGTCGGCGAGCGCGCTCCCAAGGCCCTGGTCGCGCAGATCGTGCACCAACCGATCGAGCGAGGAGTAGCGCACCTTGAGCCTATGGGTGTCGACCACAGGGTCCTTCCACCCCACTCGCTGCATCAGGCCGGGAGCAGCGCGCGGATCGACCAACGGATGCATCCTCGCTGCCGGACGCTCGGCATCTGCGGCGAGCATTGCGCCGCGCAGGTGGCCAAGGCTTGCGCCGCCGATGAAGCTGGCGATGACAAGCCCACCGGGCGCGAGCGCCTCGCGGATATGGATGAGCGCTCCGGGCAGATCGTTCACCGCGTCAAGTTGGCCCAAAACCCCTATAAAGTCGAAGCCGGATCGCGGATACGGGGCCTCAAGATCAAAGTCCTGAGCCGTGGCACCCAGATGATCCTCCAAGGCCGCTTGTGCCGCGCCCAGCAGCAGGGTGCGCTTGGGTTCGTGCCTGATGAAGGCAAGTCGCTCCAGCATATCGTCTGCCATCTCGTCCCATACGAAGCGCGCTGCTTCCGGGTGCTGTGAGCGCGCGGCAGCACGGGCCATCCGGAGCGCGCGGCGACGCGGATTGAAGATTGTCGGAACGCGAGAAGCCATACTCAATCGCCACTGCCGCGCTTGCTTCTTGAGCGCAAGTCATGCGACAGAACCCCGCAATGAGCGTCCTCGCCGAAGTCAAGGCTGGCCTTACGCCGCTGGTGGACCTGGTCTATCCTCCTCGCTGCCCTTTGTGCGGCGCCGCAACCGCGCATCAGGGTGGCCTTTGCCTTGAATGCTGGACAGGAATCGAAACGATTAGCGAGCAGGAAGACGGCGTGATCGCTGCGACCCGCTACAATGATATCTCACGCCAGTTGATCTTGAACTTTAAGCATGGCGGCAAGATCTCGCTCGCTGGCATGCTTGGCCGAATGATGGCGCAGCGCCTGCCTGATGCCACGGCCGACGGTCTAGCGGCGTTGCTGGTGCCTGTGCCGCTGCATCGTTTCAGGCTGTTGGAGCGCGGCTTCAACCAGTCGGCATTGCTTGCGCAGGAATTGGCACGGCGCGGGAAGGGTGTCTTGAGTGTCGATGCCCTTGTGCGGCGCAAGCGCACGCCGAGCCTTGGCGGGCTAGGCGGTGAAGCGCGAAAAGAGGCATTGCGCGGGGCCATTGCTGTGCGGGGCTCGCGCAGGGAGCTGATTGCCGGGCGCGATGTTTGGCTGGTTGATGACGTCTATACCAGCGGCGCAACGAGTTCGGCGTGCATCGCGGCGCTGATGGAGGGCGGGGCACGCTCTGTGAGATTGGTCTGTTTTGCGCGGGTTGGCACGCGATAGGTGCCTCCGCAGTGCTGCGGAAACGAAAACGCCCGAGGTCAAAAGACCCCGGGCGCCACGTGACGAAACGGTTCAGGTCCGCTCAATGAGCTCAGGCAGCGACCCCCTAACTTCGCGACCAGGACCGTCATCCCTCATCTTTCAATCGGCCACTCCAACACCCCGCTGCTGGCTGCTGGCCGATCACCCCCTGAACCAAATGCCGTGAGGCAAACTGTTCGGTGGGCGGACCCGAAAGTCCGCAAACACTTCATTTCATTTTGACTACCGGTCGGGAAGGTTTAACCGGTTGCTACGCGGATTTTCGGATGCGTCTGTGGTGATCTTGCAACAAGTCTGATCCGCCCAGTCGAGGGATCCCGGTTTGACGTGCCGCCTAATATCTGCCGGGTGGCTCGTCGTTCCCAAGACGGGCAAAATCGGTAAAGGCCTGCCTGAGGCCGCCCAAAGACCACGTGAGGAGTGAACGCAATGAGCGTGTCAGGTTTATCGACCCAGCAACACGAGCATGGAACCATGTTCGCGCCAAAATTCGGCAGCGACGGTCTTGTCAGCGCCGTAGTCCTCGATTCGCAGACAAAAGAAGTGCTCGTGGTCGCGTTCATGAACTTTGAGGCGATTGCGGCGACGCGGCAATCGGGCAAGGTGACGTTCTGGTCGCGGTCCCGGCAAAAGCTCTGGATGAAGGGGGAAACCAGCGGCAATGTCCTTGAGGTGAAACGGATACTGGTCGATTGCGATCAGGATGCTCTGGTGATTTACGCTCAGCCCTCAGGTCCGATCTGCCACACCGGCGCGCGGTCCTGCTTTTATCGTGAACTGGATCCGGGCGCAGACGATGAGATCGCCCTCACGTCCGTGCCGGACGGTGACTCTCGTTAAGGTAAAGGATTGACGCTCACGTAAAGGGAAGGTAGCTATATTGAAATGGCCACCGCAACCGCATCCAAACAAGGCACACCCGCCTCGAAAAGCGCTAACGCCGACGCACGGCACAAGGGCGCGCATATCGACACGCCGGACAAGCTTGAACGCGAACAGTTTTCGATTTCCGATCTGACATCGGAATTTGGCTGCACCGCTCGGGCGCTTCGGTTTTACGAAGATGAGGGCCTGATCGCGCCAGCGCGCGTGGGCCTCACAAGGGTTTATTCAAAGCGCGATCGCGCCCGGCTTGCCTGGATTATGCGCGCGAAGAATGTGGGGTTCAGCCTCACTGAAATTCGCGAGATGATAGACCTGTATGATCTTGGTGATGGCCGGGTTGAGCAACGCCGGGTCACAATTGAGAAATGCCGCGCGCATATCGCGAAGCTTAAAAGTCAGCGGGCTGACATCGACAGTTCGATCAAGGAACTTACGGCGTTTGTCGCCGACATCGAAAACCTAGAGCTTGAATAAACCAGGCCGCGTTTCACAATGCCTTGCAACCCCGACACGCTAAGGCAACCAGACACGAAGCACACGAAAGGGATCTAGTGATGCCAACCTATAACGCACCGACGCGCGATACGCGTTTTGTGATCAACGAGATGCTCGATCTTGCCAGTTACGGCAACCTGCCGGGCTTTGAAAACGCCACGCAGGAGATGGTGGATACGGTCGTGAACGAGTCGGGCAAATTTTGCTCGGAAGTCCTCGCGCCGCTCAACCAGATTGGCGACGAGCAGGGCTGCACCCGCCATGAAGACGGGTCTGTGACCACGCCCGATGGTTTCAAGGAGGCCTACGCTCAGTTGGTGGAATCGGGTTGGACGACGCTTGGCGGCGCTGAAAAATATGGTGGCCAGGGTCTGCCGCATGTGATGAGCTTTGCGTTTGAGGAATTTATCGGCACTGCCAATCAGGCCTTTGCCATGTATCCCGGCCTGACCAGCGGCGCAGCGGCGGCCCTGCAAGCGGCGGGAAGCGAAGAGCAAAAGGCGATGTATCTGCCCAAGATGATCTCGGGCGAATGGTCGGGCACGATGAACCTGACAGAGCCACATTGCGGCACTGATCTCGGCATGATCCGTACCAAGGCCGAGCCCAATTGCGACGGCTCTTACGCGATCACCGGTACCAAGATTTTCATCTCTGCCGGAGAGCACGATCTCACCAGCAACATTATCCACCTCGTCCTTGCCAAAACGCCGGGAGCGCCGGACAGCTCGAAGGGCATCTCGCTGTTCGTGGTGCCCAAGTTCATCCTCGACGAAGACGGCGAGCCGGGGACACGCAACGGCGTCTCGTGCGGGTCGATCGAGAAGAAGATGGGCATTCACGGCAACGCGACCTGCGTCCTGAATTATGACGGCGCTACGGGTTGGATGGTTGGCGAAGAAAACAGGGGCCTTGCTGCCATGTTCATCATGATGAACGCGGCACGCCTTGGCGTTGGCCTGCAGGGGCTGGCACAGGCCGAGGTGGCGTATCAGAACGCGGTGACTTACGCGCTGGATCGCCGTCAGGGCCGCGCGCTCACTGGCCCGGCTGAACCTGAAGCCAAGGCCGACCCGATCTTTGTTCACCCCGACGTGCGCCGCATGCTGATGGACGCCAAGGTCTTCAACGAAGGCATGCGCGCTCTTTGCCTGTGGGGCGCCCTGCAGGTTGATCTCAGCCACAAGGCGCAGACCGAGGAAGAGCGCCAGCTCGCCGACGACCTCATCGGCCTGATGACGCCGGTCATCAAGGGGTACGGCACGGATAAAGGCTATGACATCGCCAACAACATGCAGCAGGTTTATGGCGGGCACGGCTACGTCAAGGAGTGGGGCATGGAGCAATTCGTGCGCGATAGCCGCATTGCCATGATCTACGAAGGCACGAATGGCGTGCAGGCAATGGACCTGTGCGGTCGCAAGCTGGCTTCGAAGGGTGGCCGCGCCATCGGCGCTTACTTCGCTGCCGTGGAAGAGGAAATCGCAGCGGCCAAGCAGGTCGAAGGCCTCGCCGCAATTGCCGAAAAGGTGGAAGGCGCGCTCGAAGAGCAGAAGACTGCGACCAATTGGTTCATGGCGAACGCCTTGTCCAACCTCAATCACCTTGGCGCGGGCGCGCATCACTACATGCACATCATGGGCATCGTGACGCTTGGCTTCATGTGGCTCAAGCAGGCTAGAGTTGCAGCCGCCGCTCTCGAAGGCTCGCCCGAAGATGCAGCGTTCTATGAGGCCAAGCTGACCTCTGCCGCATATTACGCTGAACGGTATCTGCCTGATGCGACAGCCTTGCGTCGCAAGCTTGAGGCGGGGTCGGACATAATGATGAAGCTGCCGGAAGAAGCCTTTGCAACGGCGGCTTGATAACCCTTGCCGACTTTAGAAATTGGGGGCGCGGTTTTGTGAAGGATCCGCGCCCTTATTCGTAGGCACGCCGCACTGTTGCCAGAGCGCGGTCGGTTTCTTCGCGCATCGGTGTTTCGCTCTCGTCACCATAGCCCCAATCTTCGTTCGGGCCGACATATTGAACGACAATCCCATCGCGCCGGGAAACCACACTGACCCCATCATAAAGCATGGCGTAGCGCGCATTTGGCTGGGGCAAGAGCCAATTGATTTGCCCGCGCACGGCGACCAATTCGTCCGCGTCCCAGATCGCCTTTGCCCCATATCCCATGCAATTAACGATCACCGGCTGCGGTAGCGACAGGGCCTCCTGGCGATCAGCGAAGCTCCTGCGCACCATCTGGCCGCCCTTCAGTTGAAACAGCCGCGTGAGCCTTTCAAAATAGCGCGCCACATTGAAGGTCATCACGGGGCCTGTGCGCCGCGCCTTACCCGGGAAGGGGTCGCGCAGCGGATCGGCGTCACGCCACGCTGGGTTCAGCCCGGTCAGCATCGGATCGAGATGGAGGAAGTCGCGGCTTGCAGGCGAGTAATCCATTTTTCCCCCGCGCAAGATATATTGCGGGATGAACTCTATCGGATCATCCGCTAGCCCGATCATCGCGACATGCCGCGCGTGCGATTGGCGCGCCCAGCCTTCCCAGCGCTGCGCAAAACCATCAGGCGCCTCGTCACCCAAGGCAATCCGACTGCTTGGGGACCATACGCCGGTAGCTCTTGCAGAACGGCTCTCAGAGGGAAAGTAACGCTGTATGCAGAGCACTTTCCCTCTGAGAGCCGTTCTGCAAGAGCT
>JBCBKF010000174.1:0-5623 GCA_038522255.1 Pseudomonadota bacterium | reverse complement strand
CATCGCCGAGCAGGTGCACAGGTGGGTAAGCGGGGCGGAGCCTTTCGTTCTTGCTAAAGGCGAAAGGCCGCGTCACGCCGGGCCTGGTGACATCATGGTGCTGGTGCGCAAACGCGGGGCGCTTGCCGGGCAGATTGTCGCCAAACTGCATGAGCGCGGCGTCGCGGTTGCCGGGGTGGATCGGCTGCGTCTGGGCGCGCCTCTGGCGGTGAAGGATGTGATGAGCGCACTGCGCTTCGCGGCGCAACCGCTCGATGATCTGGAATGCGCGAACCTTTTGGCATCACCGCTCATCGGGTGGTCGCAGGACGATTTGCTCGAACATGTTCCGCGCGCCCCGCATAAGCCTTTGTGGGATCACCTGCGCCGCCCTGACGCACCGCCGCTGGTGGCGGAGACGGCGGAGAAGTTGCGTGATCTGTTGCGCCTGGCGGATTTCGAGACGCCGCAAGCTTTGATCGCCTGGCTGCTCACCGGTCCGTGGCGAGGTCGGGCGGCGCTGGTGGCACGGCTGGGGCGCGAGGCGAATGATCCGCTCGATGAACTGGTCAACGCCGCCTTCGCCTTTGAGAGCGCGAATACGCCTAGCCTTGCCGGATTTATCGAGTGGTTTGATGCAGGTTCGGCAGAGCTTAAACGCGACCCGGATGATGCAGGGGGTCAGGTGCGGGTGATGACAGTGCACGGTTCGAAGGGGTTGCAGGCGCCGATCGTGATTCTTGCCGATGCGACAGGGCGGCCGGGAGAGGGCAGCGCGCTTGACCTGGTCGATGCTCCGCTCGGTTCGCCAAGGGGCGCAGCCGTCCCGCTTCCCTCGCTTTCCAAGGAGCATATGGTCGGCCCAGTAAGCGCTGCTCAGGAGGCGGCGAGCGCGGCGGATTTCGAAGAGCATTGGCGGCTCCTCTACGTCGCGATGACACGGGCGGAGGAGGCGCTGTTCATCACCGGCGCGCTGGGCGTGCGCGATGCCAAGAATGGCCCGCATGAAGACAGCTGGTATGCGCGGCTTGAGCCGGTTTTCAGCGGCGATATTCTGAGCGATCCGATCTGGGGTGGGCGGCGCGAATTTGGCCGGATCGCTGCGCCGTTGAGCGAGGCTATGGCGCGCCCTGTAGCCCCTGCGCCCGAGCCCGAGTTGCCCTCCTGGGGGACCACGCCCATCGGCCCTGAGCCCAAGCCGCCGCGCCCCTTGGCGCCCAGCGGAGCTGGCGAAGAACAGGGCGCGGACCCCCCGCTTGAAGGCGTCGGCGATCCGGCCGAACGGCGCGCGGCGATGCGGCGCGGCGTGCTGATCCACCGGCTGCTCGAACGCTTGCCTGATATCGCGCCCGAAGAACGCCGCGCGGCCGCCCAAAGCTGGCTCGACCGGCAGGCGAGCGACCTTTCCCCGGCACAGCGCGCTGCGATGCTGGGGGAAACGCTCAGCCTGCTCGACGCCCCCGAATTTGCCGCTCTGTTTGCCCCCGGCGCGCTTGCCGAGACGCCGCTGACCGCGACCGTTGGCGGCGTAGTTATCACTGGCACGGTCGATCGCATGGTGATCACGCCCGAGGAGATCACGATTATCGATTTCAAGACGACGCGCCGCCCGCCGCGTTCGGTCGAGGCGGTGCCTGCTGCGAGCCTGCGCCAGATGGCGGCCTATGTTGCCGCGCTCGAAGCAATCTATCCCGGCCGCCCCCTGCGTGCCGCGCTGCTATACACCCAGACACCGCAATTGATCGCCTTGCCCGCCAGTGCGCTTGCTCCGCACAAGGATCATTTGGGCATCGCGCAGCAAAGCTATGGGGATGCGGGGTCGCTTCGATATTGAGCGCGGGCCATTGTGCATTAGATAGAACGCAACGAAACTTCAGGAGAAACGCCATGGCCACCGTCAATGTGACCGACGACAGCTTCCAAACCGATGTGCTCAACAGCGACAAGCCTGTGCTGGTCGACTTCTGGGCCGAGTGGTGCGGGCCTTGCAAGATGATCGCGCCCGCGCTCGAAGAAATCAGCGAAGAGCTGGGCGATGCTGTCACCATTGCCAAGATGGACATCATGGAAAGCACGATGACTCCGGGCGAGATGGGCGTTCAGTCGATCCCGCTGATGGTGCTGTTCAAGAATGGCGAACCGGTGGCGCGCAAGGTTGGCGCTGCGCCCAAGAGCCAGCTTAAGCAATGGCTCGAAAGCGAGCTTTGATCACATGAAAGGCCCTCGCGCTGGGCGGGGGTCTTTCGCATTCTAGCGCAGCCGATCAACGAACGCGTCCCAGATGGCCGGGCTCGATGCGCCATAAAGGCCCGGTGTCTCCAATTGGTCGACCCGGTATTCGCTGCCGTCGATGCGCGCGCATCTTCCGCCCGCTTCATTGAGCCACAGCGCGCCCGCTGCGTGATCCCATGGTAATGTGCGGTGAAAGCTTGACGCGTCGTTCACTCCCAGCGCGAGGCGCGGATATTGCTCCGCCGCGCAGCGCGGGATGTCGACCAGCGTGTAATGCGGCGCCAACTTTGCATCGATTTCGACAGCCTCCTCAGGCGTCAGGAACATCCGGCTGACTGAGATCACTTCGGGGGTCGAACCAGTGGGGCTGGCGGCGATCCGCTCGCCATTCACAAAAGCGCCTTCGCCGCTGCGCGCATGGCACAGCCGGTCCTGGTTCGGATCGTAGATCCACCCCGCAACCGTGCGTCCGGCATCGGCAAGCGCAATGATGATCCCGAACGGCTCCCTGCCCTCAGTGAAATTGGCTGTCCCGTCTAGCGGGTCGATGATCCAGCAAGAGCCGGAGAGGTGACCCAGCACTGCCTTGTCTGCCGCCACAGCCTCTTCGCCCACCACCGACACACCGGGTGCCAGCTTGGTCAAGGCTTCGGTGAGGAAGGCCTCTATCTCACGGTCGACAACGGTGACCGGATCATCCTCGCCCTTCATCTCGATCTCGTCCTCGGCCAGCGCGCGAAACCGGGGCAGCATCGAACGCGTCGCGGCAAAGCGCATGAGGTCGCGGATTTCAGCATCAAGCGCGCTTAGGCTCATTTCAGCTCCTGTAATCCGCGTTGATCGCAATGTAGCCGTGGGTGAGATCGCAGGTCCATACGGTCGAGCGGCCATTGCCAAGGCCCAGTTCCACGGCGAGATCAATCTCTTCGCCCTTCAGGTGTTCCGCCACGGGCGCCTCGTCGTAATCTTCGACTGGAAGGCCATTGCGCGCCGCCCATACGCCTCCGAAGGCAACCGAGAGCCTGTCGCGATCTGCTGGCTCGCCTGCTTTGCCCACTGCCATGACAACACGGCCCCAATTGGCGTCCTCTCCCGCAATCGCGGTTTTCACAAGGGGCGAGTTGGCAATGGCAAGGCCGATGCGGCGCGCGCTGTCATCGCTGACCGCGCCTGAGACGCGCACGCTCACGAATTTTCTCGCCCCCTCGCCATCGCGCACCACGAGTTGCGCAAGCCGCCGGCACACATCGGTGAGCGCGGCGGCAAAGGCATCCGCTCCCGGACTGTCCCAGCCAGTGATCGCGGGCGCTTGCGTCTGGCCGGTGGCAAAGGCCAGCACGGTATCGCTGGTCGATGTGTCTCCGTCCACGGTGATGCAGCTAAAGGTTTGCGCGTTCGCATGCTCCAGCAATTGCTGAAGAAAAGCGGGGGCCACTGCCGCGTCGGTGAAGACATAGGCGAGCATGGTGGCCATATCTGGCGCGATCATGCCCGAACCCTTGATGACACCGCAAAGGTCCACCGTGGTGCTGCCGATCTTGGCGCTTGCGTGGGCGCCCTTGCTGAAGGTGTCGGTGGTGCCGATGGCTTCGGCGAAGTCCTCCCAACCGCAATTATCGGCGTTCAGCGCGTTGGCGACCCCTTCCCTCGCGCGGTCCTTGGGCAAGGGTACCCCGATCACGCCGGTGGAAGAGACAAGCACTTCGCCGGGTTCGCAGCCAATATGGTCAGCGACCTGTTGCATGATCTGTTCCACCGCCTCGCGCCCGCGATAGCCGGTGAAAGCGTTGGCATTGCCCGCGTTCACGATCACCGCACGCGCGGTGCCGGATTTGATCTGCTCGCGGCCCAGCTCGACCTCCGAGGAAGCGCAGGCGCTTTGCGTGAAGACACCCGCGACGCTGGTACCTGGTGTGCATTGCACAAAGGAAAGGTCGCATCGGTCCCATTCCTTGTATCGTGCGCGCGCCACGCACAGATCGACGCCGTCAATGTTCGGCATGTCGGGAAAGGGCCGGGCGAGGGGGGAAGGGGCAAGGTCCATGGCGTGAGCCTCTAAGGCGATCCCCAGCGCGGCGCAATTCCTGCACCATTGCGTGTGGACCTTGTTGTCCAAAACGACTATCTAACCGTCAAATGACACGCCAATTGCTCACCTTTCTGGCTCTTTTGTCAGGGCTCGCCGCGCTTCATGCGCCGGCGAATGCGTCGCAATTGGACAAGCTGCCTTATGATGTGGAGGCTCTGGCCGATCTTGCGGACGCCAAAAGCGGCGTGATTTGCCAATGCCAGAACCCGCCGCGCAAACAGCGCCTTTTGTGCATTCAGCAACAGTTGCGCGCGCTGCGGCCGCGGCTCATGGGCACTTTGCCCCCCTCCATCGTAGTTGGAGCTGACCGCGCGCTGGAATAGCGCGCTAGTTACAACGTCTGTTTCTTGCACCTTGAACGGTTGCTTTTCCTTGCTCGGCAGGGCGAGGGCTCACCCCATTTTCCATCTTTGACACGTGGCATACCGGCCCCATTGCGTCCCCGGACGCTCAGCCAAAAAATCCAGGATCACCCCTCCCATGTTCGACACTATGATGAAAGCGATCTTCGGCTCTTCGAATGAACGTTATGTGAAATCGCTCGGCAAGACCGTCAACGAAATCAACGCGCTTGAGCCGCAAATGCAGGCGCTCACCGACAGCGAATTGCAAGCGCAGACGGACAAGTTCCGCGACCGGCTCGATGGCGGGGCCTCGCTTGAAGACATCTTGCCCGAGGCCTTCGCAACCGTGCGCGAGGCTTCGGTCCGTGTTTTCGGCATGCGCCATTTCGATGTGCAGTTGATCGGCGGCATCGTGCTCCACCGCGGCGAGATTGCCGAGATGCGCACCGGCGAGGGCAAGACGCTTATGGCGACGCTCGCGGTCTACCTCAATGCGATTGAGGGCAAGGGCGTCCACGTCATCACCGTCAACGATTACCTCGCCAGCCGCGACGCCGCCGATATGGGCCGGCTCTACAACTGGCTTGGCCTCACCGTCGGTACGATCCTGCCCAATCAGGACGAATTCTCCAAGCGCGACGCGTACAATGCCGACATCACTTACGGCACCAATAACGAATACGGCTTTGATTATCTGCGCGACAATATGAAGCATGAGCGCGACCAGATGGTCCAGCGCCCTTTCAGCTTTGCGATTGTCGATGAGGTGGACTCGATCCTGATCGACGAAGCGCGCACCCCGTTGATCATTTCCGGCCCGACCGAGGACAAGTCCGAACTCTACCACGCACTCGATGAAGTCTCGAAGGAGATTCCCGAAGACTGGTACGAGAAGGACGAAAAGACGAAGAACATTCAGCTTACCGAAGACGGCCTTGAACAGGTTGAGCAATTGCTGATTTCGAAGGGCCTGCTGGAG
>JBCBKF010000173.1:0-5683 GCA_038522255.1 Pseudomonadota bacterium | reverse complement strand
AGCGATCTCAGCCATCAGAAAGCTGGAGAAGCGCTTGTCGCGCGCGCGTTCAGAGGCGGTGTAGAACCCCTTTGCAAGGTCCACCCAGTCCTCCGGTTCCTGCTCCCCCCACTCACACGGCTCACCCGCACCAAAAATCCAGGGAAGCGTGCCGGGGCTGCCATAGGGGTGCACGATCCGCAAATGGGTGCCCACCAACATGTGCGCCTCTTCAAGGTCCATCCCAAAGGCCATGGTGACGACCCAGGGCAGGTAGTGCTCAATCGCCCTGTCATAGTTGAAACAAACGATTGACAGTTTGTCGAAGCATTGTTCGGCCTGCGCGCGGGGTACGCCCTTGGTGATCAGCTGGCCAAGCTGAAACAGCCAGTTTTCCGTCCCGCGCAACGGCAGGTCGCCCGCATCGCGCGGCTCAACTGCGAGCGTGGATTTCTGCTCGTTCTGAAGCGTGTAATAGGCAAGCGCGATTTTTCCGGCGGCGATCACATTGGCGTTGTCGCTGCCATATTGTTCGAGCACCGCATCAATCGAGGTCGTGACCCGGCTCGCCTGCTTGATCGTGCGCCCTGCATCAAGCATTGCCTCGTATGTAGTGCCAAGACGCTCCGCATATTCCTCAAAAATCGCAGCCAGCGCAACCATATCGCGGGTCTGCACCTGCGTTCCAAGGCGGTCAAAATCGAAGCCCGCCGCGATCCGATTGAGAAGTTCCGCGCCGTCGGGCATCTCAATCTCGCAATTGGCACCTGCGCCAATGACCAGGGTTGTTTCGGTTCTGATCATCGCGCGCGCCTAATGCTCCCGAGCTGCTTGTTTCGCGTTGCGTTTACAATGGCGCGAATAAGCGTCGCGTGGTTAAGATTAGGTAAGGTGAGGCGCACCAGTTTACGGCAACGTCGAGGATTTTTCCCGCGTCTCAATTGGCGCGGGATTGGCCTCTGGCACCGCCTCCACCTGAACGCCCGCGCGAACCGCCGCTGCGACGCCGGTTTCCGCCCGACCGGCTATCGCGCGATGGCCCTCCCGAACCGCCGCTCGAACCGCCACTATGACCGGTGCCAGAGCCTTGTGACCGCCCCTTTCGCGCCTGGTGCTTTGGCGCGGGCTTGCGCTTGCGGGGCCCACCATCGGCGTTTGCGTCATCACGCTTGGCACCTTGCCCCTTGCCGCCCATGGGCCTCGCATTGATCTTCTTCGCCGAAACCCGCGTCTGCCCGCGTGGCGCTGGTTTGGTCGGGCCAACGCCTTCGACCACAGCGCGGAAATTCTCCGGCAGATTGAGGCGCTCGAGGCCAGCGCCGGTCGTCTTTTGAATGTCTTTGAGATAAGCGCGCTCATCCTCGGCGCAAAAGGCAATCGCCACCCCGCCAGCGCCTGCACGCGCGGTGCGACCGATGCGGTGGACATATTGCTCGGGCACGTTGGGAAGCTCGTAATTGATGACGTGGCTGACACCGGGAATATCGATACCGCGCGCGGCGACATCAGTCGCGATCAGGACCTTGGTCTTGCCGCGCTTGAACTCGTCGAGCGCGCGCTGGCGCTGACCCTGCGATTTGTTGCCATGGATCGCATTGGCATGGATGCCGCTTTGCGCCAGCTTCTTCACGACCCGGTCCGCGCCATGCTTGGTCCGCGTGAAGATAAGGACCCGCTCCAGATCGCCCGGAACGCTGTGACGGCCGGCCAGGATCAGTTCGAGCAGCGCGGTTTTTTCATTCTGCTGAACCATGAAGAGGTATTGCTCGATCCGCTCCGCCGTGGTGCTTTCCGGGGTAATCGAGACCTGCACCGGATTTCGGCAATAGCCCGAGACAAGCTCCTTGATCGCCTTGGGCATGGTCGCGCTAAAGAACAGGGTCTGGCGTTCCTTGGGCACCAACTGGTTTATCCGGCGCAAAGCGTGGATAAAGCCCAGATCGAGCATCTGGTCCGCCTCATCGAGCACAAGGACTTCGACGCCCGAAAGGTTGAAGGCCTTCTGATCGATGAGATCAAGCAGGCGGCCAGGTGTGGCGACGAGGATATCGGTGCCGCGATGCAGCTTGTTGCGGTCCTTGTTTACGCTGGTGCCGCCAACGATCGACTGGACCTTGAGACCGGCAAGCGCGCCGTAATCCTTGGCGCTGGCGGCGATTTGCCCGGCAAGCTCGCGCGTGGGAGCCAGAACCAGCATGCGGCAGGACTTGAACGGAATACGGTTATCGGCCGCGCGCAGGCGATCAATGCCGGGCAGCATGAAAGCGGCGGTCTTGCCGGTGCCAGTCTGCGCAATTCCAAGAAGGTCGCGGCCTTCAAGAACCGGCTTGATGGCCTGTTCCTGGATGGGGGTGGGAGTGGTGTAGCCCTTGAGATCAAGCGCCTGGAGAACGGGCTGTGACAGCCCGAGTTGGTCAAATGTAGTCATGAAAACTCGCAATATGTGCGACGCGCACGGCGCATGGATAGCGGCGTGCGAAGCGCGGGGTTAAAGAACCGCCCGCGTGAAAAGGGAAGCTGTAGGGGTAGGGTGAAACGCTGCCGGGCGGTTTGTCAAAGCAAGAGCCGCCGCTTCACGCTGGCAGGGTGCGTTTCGGGTTGGGCGTGCAAATGGGGGAGAATACGGGGAAAGTCAATCATTCTGCCTATTAAGAGAATTTAACTCGCTATGCGCTGCGGCCAACAACAATATGCGCCATCGCGAGCAGGGGGAATTTCAATGGTTTGGAAGTGCGCATTTTTGGGCTTTGTGGTTTTTGCGACAAGCGGTTGCGCCTATCTGAATACGACTAGCAGGTCGTATCCTGATGGTTCGTCGGGGCGCCTCTTCGTCTGGGACTCAGAGTACGCTGCTGGTGTGGGAAGAGACAATGCGATGTGTGTTCAAGGCGCACAGACTGCTTCCGCAAATTCATTCAATGCTGCCGTTGAACTTGCTGACAAACTCAAGGCCGGCGGAGGGCTTAAGCAATCCGTGATAGTTCTAAATCCGGCAAGCCCGCAGACAACTTACGCAAGCAACGCGTACTTTGCGATATGCCAATTAGCGATGAACGCAAGTCAGCCGGCAACCGATACTTCTGCCGCGAAGAACTTGCTGAGCGGCGATCAAATCGTTTCCATGTTTGGGGTTGCCTCGGCCACGGCAGTACAGATTTCAAATACCGCGACTCAGCCGCAATCATTTGCTTCGCCGCAGCTTGTGAACTTTGTTCAGTCAGTTCTGCGAAGCAAAGATATTGAAATGACAGACGAAGAAGTTGCCGATGGTATCGAGAATGCGGCCCAAGAGAGCATCGGAAACCCGAAAGTCTCAGAGGCTGACGACGACGGCGGCTGAGCCGCTCACCCCAACCCCGCCGCCGCCATCAGCACCTTTGTGCTGGCGTCAAAGTCCCCTTCGCCTGCGTCGATCTGTTTGGCCATGACCTTGCCCAGTTCCACGCCGAACTGGTCGAAGGGGTTGATGCCCATCAGCACTGCATTGGCGAAGGTTCTATGCTCATGAAACGCGATCAGCGCGCCCAATGTCGCCGGATCGAGGTCGTCGAGCAGAAACATCGTCGAGGGCCGGTCGCCTGCAAAACTACACGCAGAGTCTTTACCGTCCGGGCTCATATTCCCGCCCGCCATCAAGGCCGCGCCTTGGGCAAAGCAATTGGTCAGCAGGATTTTGTGGTGCGCGGGGTCGAGCGCGTCTCCCGGAGCGATGCTGGCGATGAAGTCGACGGGCACCAGATGTGTGCCTTGATGGAGCAGCTGGAACACTGCGTGCTGCGCATCGGTCCCCACTCCGCCCCAGGTAATCGGGGCCGAGGGCCCACGCAGGGGCTCTCCAGTCGCCGTCACGCTCTTGCCGTTCGATTCCATTTCGAGCTGCTGGAGATAGTCGGGAAACAGCGCCAGGCGTTCATCATAGGCGAACACTGCGCGCGTTTGGCAGCCGCGTGCCTGCGAATAATACTGGTCAGCAAAGGCCGCGAGCAGTGGGGCGTTTGCCCGGCCATCGGTCTCGCGAAAGTGCGTGTCGATCGCGCAAGCGCCGCCCAGAAATTCGCGAAACTCCTCCATCCCGATTGCCAAAGCGACGGGAAAGCCGATGCTCGACCACAGCGAATACCGCCCGCCCACGCTTTCCGGAAAAGGCAGAATCCGCGTTTCATCGACGCCCCATTCCACCGCGCGCTCCGGACTGGCGGTGAGCGCGATCACCCGCCCGCTCGGGTCAGCGACGCCTTCGCGTTCAAGCCATTGAATCGCGCTTTGCGCATTAGTCATCGTCTCAATCGTGGTGAAGGTCTTGGACGCAACCGCAATCAGCGTCGTTGCCGGATCGCAGGCCGCAAACGCCGCCTCAAGCGCGAGGCCATCAATGTTCGAGACGACATGGACATCAACCTTAGCGAGATCACGCGTCAGGGCGTCCACCGCCAGCGCCGGCCCGAGCGCCGAGCCGCCGATGCCGATATGGATCAGGTGGCGGATATCACCCAACGCGCCTTCGTGGATTGCCTCGACCAGCATGCCCATGCGCGCCAGCAATGCGGCGGCCTCTTCGGTATCAGCATCTGTGCCGCTGCCACGCATCGCGCCGTGATTGGCCGCGCGGCCCTCAGTCACGTTCACGATGCCGCCGGAAAACAGCGCTTTGCGCGCGGCATCAAATCCGCAGGCCTCAGCCAATTCCTCAAACGCGTCCAGCACGGCTGCATCGAGGTGGGTCTTGGAAAAATCGACCCGCATGCCGCTCACTTCGCCCTCGGCACCCGGCCATTCGAGCCGGCGCGTCATCGCCTCCACACGCGCAGGGTCCGCGTCGAACAGCTCAATCAGGCTCGGCTCCGGCAGGTCTTTGAGACGATCCCGGGCAGCGCGGCGAGCGGCGGCTTGACTATCGGCGGCGGTGGTCGGTTCGGTCATGGTGCAGCAATCCCCTTTGCGCAAGGCCCGCTGCGCGCCTAAGGGTGCAGGCGATGGATGTTAAGCCCCAAACTGATCCGGCGGTGCCCCCGCCAACGGCGAGCGCGGCAAGGCCGGGAATGCGGGGCGCGCCATCGCGCAAGGGAAACACTGACAATCCCGACAGCCTGATGGGCTTTGCTTCCTTCCTTGCCAAGATTGTCCTTGCGTTTGTGATCCTGCGCAGTTTCGTGGTCGCGCCGTTCTCCATCCCGTCCGACAGCATGCTGCCGAACCTGTGGCAGGGCGATTATGTAATCGCGAGCAAGTGGCCCTATGGCTATTCGCGCTACTCGTTGCCATTCAACGCGCCGCTCTTTTCGGGCCGCGTGCTTGCCAGCGCGCCAAAACGTGGGGACATCGTCTTCTTCAAGCACCCGGTTGATCAGGACGATTATGTCAAGCGCGTGATTGGCGTGCCGGGCGACACTGTGGCTTTGCGCTCTGGTCAGATCATTCTCAACGGCGCGCCTGTGCCGCGAATGCCGCTCGCCGATTTCGCCGTGCCGCTCTCGGCGATCAGCGAATGCCCCACGGCCAAGTGGGACACAGTGGGCGCGACCGGAGAGGTGCGCTGCATATTTGAACGTTCGCGTGAAACCTTTCCCGGCGGCCAGCAAGGCGAGGTGCTTGATGTGGCGATGATCTCGCTCGACAACACTGATCCGGTAACCGTGCCCGAGGGGACGGTCTTTGTGATGGGAGATCACCGCGACAAAAGCGCGGATAGCCGATCGCCCGCACA
>JBCBKF010000172.1:0-5700 GCA_038522255.1 Pseudomonadota bacterium | reverse complement strand
GCCAGCCTCGAGACGCTGCGCGTCGAAGGCTCGATCCCCAAGGAGATCGGCTATGATCTCTCGCGTCCAGACGACAGCCAGCGCCAAGGCTGCCAGAGCCAGCAGGAGATGCGCGCTGCGCGAGGGGAGCGTTGCTTTCATCATCAATAGGTCAATGTCACATTTGCCAGGATCGAGTAGAACTCGTTCTGGTTGCCAAGATTATCGAACAGATCCTGAAAGCCATCGCCCGCCAGCAAAGTCGCCCCCGACAGGCGCACAACGATGTTCTGGTTCGCCTTGGGCCGCCAGATTGCGGAGAGCGAGAGATCATAGCCGATCTCCTTGGGGATCGAGCCTTCGACGCGCAGCGTCTCGAGGCTGGCAGTGTTCTCAAACCACAAGTGGTTGGCATTGCCTGTCAGGCGAAATTCGGGTGTGAGGTCAAAGTCGAAGCCAGCGCCCACCAGCATCGTGCCCGGATTGTTGAAGTTGGACTGGCCTTGCTCTTTGGACGGACGCAGCGAATTGAGAATGCCATTGCGATTGTTCAAGGACACGGCGCGTCCGCCGCCGGCAAACGGGATCGTCTGGCGGATCCAGTACGAGGTATCAGCGCCCGCGAAGACAGGGTTCTCAAAGATCGCGTCAAACCCGCCCTCGACATCGTCGAACGGGTCATCGTCCCCGCTCGCATAAAGGCCGGAGAGGCGAAAGCGCATCCAGTCCTTGTCATAGGAGAGTTCGGCGGCGGCGAAGGTGGCGTTGATGTCGGCCGGGCGATCGGTGAAGAAGTTGTTGCGATCCTCACCCAGCGCCCAATAGGCGCTCGCCGTCAGGTTGACGCGGCCCACCCGGCCATCGGCGTTGTAGCCGAGGTAAAACACATCATATTCGCGCCCACGCAAATTGCCGAGCAGCGCCGGGCGCACGGGGAAACCATTGTCGTCGATCTCGATATCATCAGCTTCGCGATTGCGGTTGTAAGCAACGGTGAACTGACTGGTCAGCGCCGGGATCAGGAAATCCTGGCGATAGACATTGGCGAAGAACACGAAATCATCGCGCGGGGACTTCACAACCGAGTTAAGCCCGGAATTGGTGTCCTTCTCCAGCCGCCAGAAAGCTGCGAGGTTAAACTGCAGCCGGTTGTTGTCGCGATTGCCGAACAGCCGCACGCCCAATTGCTGATCCTGGAACAGGAAGCCGCGGAAATCGGCCTGGAAGGGCTGAATGCCAGCGCGGATCGAGACAAAGTCAAACCGATCATTATCGAGCGCGGTGAAGTGGTAATCGACGAATGCTTCCTGCACGCCGAGGAAATGATCCAGCCTGTCCGTGCCCTTGGACGGCTCCACGAACAGCACCCGTCGTTCCGGCACGGTGACGTAGTTGACGTTATAAGCCAGCGTCAGGCGGTATTCGACGCTCGGCGGTTTGTACGCGGTCGAGCCCTTCAGAAGCGCAAACCCGCCGATAAAGGTCTGCGAGAAGACATTGCTGAAATCATTGCCAAACACATCCAGCCGATCCGGGTCCTCGGTTGTCTGCACGCCCACGGGGATCGGGAAAGTGCGCGGCTCATAGACTGTGTCGGAGATAAGGTTTGCAACGAAGAACCAGTCATCTCCGGTGATCGGCAGCCAGGGAACCTTGTCGCGGTTGATCGGGCGATCGCCCTTGTAAGTGTTCTGATTATAGGGATCGAGCAGGTCCTCCTCGACTAGCCCGAGCCCCTGGATCAGCCGCCAGCGATCCGGTATTGGCACCTGATCAACCGGAAAGGCCTGCGGCGGCGGTGCGCGTACGGCGCCTTCATTGGTCTGGTCAATGCCTTCGGGCAGCTCGGAATTGAAACCGGGCCGTTCGCGCCCTTCGATGGTTTGTGGCTCAAGCGGCTCGCCTTCCGGCTTCGCCTCAGTGTTCAGCCCGTCGGGCCGTTCATAGGGCACGGGCGGCGGCGTGTCTTCGCGCACCTCTTCGGGCGGCGGCGCAGCTTGCAGCGCGAACGCGGCGGGAATGAGGATCGCGCTCATCGCCTAAAGCCCCTCGCACACATTTTGTTCGTCCGTATCAAGGAACGGCGCGAAGGGGCAATTGATATAGCGCAGGCGCACTTCCCGGCTGCCCACCTGAACGACGATGCGATCGGCGCGGATATCGGCCGGCGCGTTACCAATCCCGCCCACGCGCACCCCTGCATTATGCGTACCCAGAAAGCTGATCATGTCGTCCTGATCGATCCCGTCGCCTGAAACGCCCAGCCCGCCGACAAGCTCTCCGCCGCGATAGACCGGGACGGAGCCGGGGAAAATCTGAATGCCGTTATCAAGCCGCGTGCCCCCCGAAGCGGTCTGCGGCAAAGTCGTGCAACCGCGCGGTGTGTCTTGCATGGCGGTGCCGTTCACAAAGCCGATATGCGCTGCGATATTGCCAACAATCAGGCTCGACTGGAGCCCGGTTGAAAACGGGTTGAACTGCTCAATCGGGCGCGAAAGGGGGCCGTTGGGCGTGCCCACTTCGCCATCGGGGAAGAACGGCCGCGACAGGTTCCCGCCTGAGCGATCGGCAAAGGCAAAGGTGCCGGTGAGCGCGCTGGGATCGCCCAAAAACGTGCGCAGGCGTTCGACAAATTGCGGCACTTCGCCTTGCGCTGCCAGCAGCTCGCCTGCGGCAAAGGTGCCGGAGAAAAAGCTCGCCGTGCGGGCCTTTTGCAAGCTTACATCGGTGCCGAAGATCGGCGCGTCGGGGCTGCGAACAATGCCAAGGATGCGCCCGCGCGTATCAACCAGGCTGATCGTCACCTGCGCCGGGCTGTCCAGCGGCTGGCGAATCTGCGCGCGCGCGCGGCTCATGATAGTGAACGCCTCTTCAAGGATCGCGGTCGCTTCGCCTGCGCTGATCGGCTCAGCGATATCCGCACCGTCGGTCCCGCCGCGCACCGGAAAGCGGTTCACCCCCGCCCCGTCAGAAAGCACAAAGGCATCGGCAATCGAGAATTCCGCACCGGTCGATGCACGGATCCCCGAAGCCTCGCTTCCATAGGCGGTCCCGGCGCGCAAAGTGCCGTTATTGTAACCACGCACCGGCACCAGCGCGCCCGCAGTGCTCACAAAGCTTGCGCCTGCAACATTGCCGACCTGGTTGAAATCCGCGTCCGAAAACCGCAGCTGTGTGCCATCGACAAAGATCCGCTCTGCCCGGATCGAGATCGGCGCTTCGAACCCGACCGTGCCAGCCAGCGCGATCACCTCATCAGTGTCGATATCCACATCCAGCGTATTGGGATCAAAGCCATATTCACCATCGGCTATCACACCCACGCCGCCCACGACGACGCCATTCTTGTAAAGCGGAAAGCCACCCGGATCAGCCGCCAGCCCCAGCGGCGCGCGCTTGGGACCGATCATCCCGTCGCCCGCACGCGCCGAAAGGTCCGAGCACGGCAGCTGGCTGAACTGCACCCCGAACAAGGGCCCGCTTTCCAGTCCCACCGTGGTGGGCGCGGGCGGAAAGTGTTCCTGCACGATCTGGCTTGCCGTGCGGGTGGTGAAAGCGTTGCCGCCGCTCGACAGATAAGCGCCCGTGATCGCTTTCGAGATCGCCGCCAGCGTCGAGGGTACGGTGATTCCCTGCGCATCTGCGTTGTCGCCATTGGGCGCGTTTGAGATCATCGCATCGGGCGCAGCACCGGGCATGGCGAAGACCGCGAGCACATTGCCCACCCGATCGACCACCGCGATCGTTGCCGACGCGCCCTGACTATCGGCCTGAGCGGCGGCTTGCGCGATCACCTGCTGCACTTCGCCAGCGCTCAGCGCCTCTTGCACAGGGACCGAATAGACATTGCCAGCGGGTGGGGGCGGCGGCGGCGGCGCTGGCGGCGGATTACCGGAACCTGTGCCGCCTGGGCCGGGCTGCGGGCCGGTATCCCCGCCCCCGCAAGCGGCGAGGACGAGGAGCGGTGCAAGCGCTCCCATAGCAGCAAAGGATTTCCATCCCCCCGCCATGCGCGTTACCTCAGCCGCCCGATCGCGGAGGACGCCGAAGCCAGCGCAACACGGAAATCGGAGGGCTTGTACGCGTTGGGCTCTTCCACCGCCTGGTATGCCTTGTTGATGTTGGCGCGGATGCTGGCGGCGGCGGCCACCGTTACTCGGCCTTCGCGCACCAGAGCGTTCAGCAAAGTGTCGACGGCCATCACAGCTTGCACCGAACCGCTGTAATCGGTGAAACGCGGCTTGGTTGCCTTGCCCGAAATCATCGCGATCACGCGGAAGGCATCGACATCGGCATAGGCCCGCTGGCTCAGCGCATCGGAGAGCGCTCCCGCACGGTTGAACAATCGTTTCGCAGCGTTGCGCGCTTCATCGACGCTGCCCTTGCCCATTGCGCCGTGAAAATTGCGGCTCGCCATGAGGAACTCGTCCGCCTGCCCCGGCACGAGCGCCTTGGCGACGGCCGAGAGCATGATGATGTTCTCATCATTGAACGGCGGATTGCCGAACGGGATCGGGCGCTCGGGATTGGCCTCGAAACTAAGGTTGCGCTTGTCTGCATCACTGATCCTGCGGTGGCACGAATGGCAGTCGTAGAAATAGAATTGCGGAAACGCGCCTTCCATCCCGAACTCCGGATCAGCGAAGAGCCGGGTCGAACGCTTGACCGCTTCGGCCTGGCCGACCGCCCAGAAACGCACCGCATTCATCCGGCCTTTGCGCGCCCGGTAATCATCATCCTCATTGTGATGCTGCTGGAGCGCGCTGAACAGATCGAGCTCGAACGAGACGCGCGGGTGGCCCGCCGCCATCATGGCGTGAGTGACAAACTGCCCGGTATTCTTCGAGCCATAGTGGCAATCGAGGCAATTGTTGGCGCGCACTTGCGGCTGATCGAGCGCGATCAGCCCATCGGCGATGTTCGAGGCGTGGGTGGCAGGCCGCGCATAATGGGATGCAAGCCAGCCCTCAGCCGGGCCATGGCAGCTTTCACAGCCCACGCCATCGGACAAGAGGAAGCGAGCGCCGCGCTGGTCCCTGGGTGCGTAAGTTGCATGGCAGCCCAGACAATCGGGGGCCTGCGTCGCCGGGCCCAGCCCAAGACTGTCGGCGATCTGCTGCCCTCGCCGCCCGGCGAGAACCGCAAAGGCACGTGAGTGTGCACCGCTTTGCGAGGAGGGGTCCTGCCAGGTCGAGATCTCGTCCTGACGAACGACCGGGCCATTGCCCTCTGCGCGGCCATGGCAGGTCGAGCCTGCGCAGCTGGCGACGCCTTCATAGCGCACGCCTGACTGGATCGAATTGCCGCTGGCGGTGGAAACCGGAAACGCGAACCCGATGAAAACCAGCACGCAAAGAGCCGCAAGCGCCCGATAAGCGCCCTGCCATGGATCGCTGGCCGACATTGCTTTGGCCCGTTCTCCTTTGGGCACAAAACGAGACCGTGGGCCCCCTATCTTGCTGGCATTCGCCAGCGATGCATTTCGTTTCATCTCTTACCCCCGCGAGATGAGATCGCCTCTGTCGCGTTACAATCCTTGCAGGTGTCCAAGTACCCGCTTCCCCTCGCCGCGTATCGCGGTGAAGCAGCAATTGTAAAATCCCGTCACACCAGAGCTTTACGCTCCGACTCTTTTTCCAACGACCCAAGCCGCGTTTTCCCAGTCTTGGCCAACCAATGCAACCGTGAATCTCAGCCCGGTGCCGATCCTTCCCCCAGCCA
>JBCBKF010000171.1:0-5750 GCA_038522255.1 Pseudomonadota bacterium | reverse complement strand
CCCGCTGGACCGAAACGCAGACCTGGCCTGAATGGTAGAAACCGCCCTTCACAAGGTTCGGCACGGCAGCGTCCAGATCGGCGGTGGCATCAACGATCACAGGCGCGACACCGCCATGTTCGAGCGCGCAGCGCGCGCCTGGCGCAAGCTGCGAACGCAAGGACCAGCCGACGCCCGCTGAACCGATGAAGCTGAAGAAAGCGACGCGCGGATCAGCGACCATTTGCGTCGACACATCACGCGGGGTAACGACCGCCATCGCCCATTCCTTGGGCAGGCCCGCTTCGTGCAGAACATCGACGAACTCAAAACAGGACAGCGGCGTATCACCAGCAGGCTTGACAATCACCGGGCACCCCGTTGCAACAGCCGGCGCGACCTGGTGCACGATAAGGTTCAAGGGGTGGTTGAAGGCCGAGACCGCAACGACTGGCCCAATCGGCTCACGCGTGGTCCAGGCGACACGCCCATCGCCTGCAGGGGTCAGCCCCATCGGGATCTCGGTCCCACGCAAGTTCCCAAGTTCCTCGACGCATAGCTCCATGCCGTTGATCGCGCGGGCCACTTCGACCCGCGCGTCGATCAGCGGTTTGCCGCCCTCGTTGGCGACCTGAAAGGCGAGGTGTTCGAAGCGATCCTGCATGATCTCCGCGGCGCGTTTGAGAATGGCGGCACGCTCATGCGCCTTCATCCATGCACTGCGATCCTCGGATAGTTCCTTTGCGCGGGTAAGAAAGGCATCAACCGCCTCCCAATCGCTCATGGGAACGCTGCCGATTACCGAGAGATCGAACGGGTTTACGACTTCATGCATTCTGGCTCTCCCTGAAGGGCGCGGCGTCTCCTAGAGCTCAGCGCTCAACTTCTTGATGTCGTGATTCAGGATCTGATCGTTCTCAGTGTAATCGACCGGACAATCAATCAGGTGCACGCCGGGCGTGTCGCGGCAGTGGGCCAAGACCTCGCGGAGGTGATCCGAGCTCTCCACCCGGTGGCCGTGCGCGCCGTAGCTTTCGGCGTATTTGACGAAATCGGGGTTGCCATAGGTGAGGCCGAAATCGGCAAAGCCCATATTCGCCTGCTTCCAGCGGATCATCCCATAGGCATCATCGCGCAGGATCAGCACGGTGAGATTGAGGTCAAGGCGGACCGCAGTCTCCATTTCCTGGCTGTTCATCATGAAGCCACCATCGCCGCAGATCGCCATCACCTTACGCTCCGGGTACAGCATTGCGCTCATCATCGCGCTCGGCAGGCCTGCGCCCATGCTCGCCAGCGCGTTGTCGAGCAGCACGGTGTTGGGAAGATAGGCGGTGTAGCCCCTCGCAAACCAGATCTTGTAGACCCCGTTATCAAGGCAGATGATGCCATCGCGCGGCATACACTCACGCACTTGGGCTACCAGATGCGGCGGGAAGATCGGGAAACGAGCATCTTCGGCTAGCTTGCCGGTGTGTTCAACTTCGGCCTTGTGGTAGCAAAGGATGGGGTCGAAATCCCAGTCGCGGTTGGGCGATAGGTCCTCCTTGATCTGCCAGATCGCGTTGCCGATATCGCCGATCACTTCGATCTGCGGGAAGTAGACAGGATCGACTTCCGCCGTCTTGGTCGAGACGTGGATCACTGTGACGCCGTTGTCCTTCATGAAGAAAGGCGGCTTTTCGATCACGTCATGGCCGACATTGATGATGCAGTCGCTGGCTTCGACCGCGCGGTGAACGAAATCGCCCGCCGAAAGCGCCGCGCAGCCAACGAATTTGGGGTGTCTCTCGTCGATCACGCCCTTGCCCATCTGTGTGGTGAGGAATGGGATACCGGTCTTCTCGACCAGTTGTTCAAGCATGCGGCCCGCTTTCTTGCGGTTGGCACCCGCACCGATGACAATGATCGGGCTCTTGGCTTTTTCGATCGCTTCGACCGCGGCGCGCACAGCCTTGCCTTCCGCAGACGGACGGCGGGCCACGCTCTTGGGCAGCGGCTTGAAATCTTCGGTCGGCTCTTCGGCGATATCTTCAGGCAATTCGATCAGCGTCGCGCCCGGCTTTTCCTCTTCGGCAAGGCGATAGGCTTCGCGCACGCGGCTGGGAATGTTGTCACCGGCGGCGATCTGGATTGAGTATTTGGTGACTGGCTCCATCAGCGACACGATATCGACGATCTGAAAGCGGCCTTGCTTCGATTTCTTGATCGGTTTCTGGCCCGTGATCATCAGCACCGGCATTCCGCCAAGCTGCGCGTAGGCGGCGCTGGTGACGAAATTGGTCGCGCCGGGCCCGAGCGTTGCTACGCACACGCCGGTTTTGCCGGTGTGGCGGCCATAGGTCGCGGCCATGAAGCCCGCGCCCTGTTCGTGGCGGGTGAGGATCAGCTTGATCGTCTCCGATTTGCCCAGTGAATCCAGCAGGTCGAGGTTCTCTTCACCCGGAACGCCAAAGATGTATTCGCACCCCTCTGCCTCGAGGCACTCGATGAACACGTCGGATGCTTTTTTCGTCTCGCTCATTGTAACAGGTTCCCCCCTCTTCAAACACGTCAAGCGTCATGCCGTCCGGCAGACAATAACCCAGCGTTCGACCCCGAACCCACAATCGTTACAAACGCTGTGTGACCTCGTCGTGATGGCTCCCACGTTCGGCGGCGTATTGCAAGAAACCGCCAGGTCAAAGCCATGCTTTCAATATCCGCGCCGGGGATCAAAGACCGGGCCGACCGGCTCCCCACGCCGATACTTCTCCAGATTGTCGAGGAAGCGCTCTGCACTACGAAAGAACATCTTGTCCTGCGCGCGGCCTGACAGGTGCATGGTGACATGCGCGTTGTCGAGCGCCCACAGCGGGTTGTCAGCGGGCAACGGCTCTGGCGTTGTAACATCGAGGAAAGCGCCGCCAATTGCCCTGGCTTCAAGTGCCGCGACCAGTGCCGGCTGGTCCACCACCGCGCCCCGCGCAATGTTCACAAGGATCGCATCAGACTTCATTGCCGCAAGTTCATTAGCGCCGATCATATTGTCGGTTTCTGGCGTGGCAGGCACGGCCAGGATCACCCAGTCAAATTCGCTCAGCCGCGCGCGCCATTGATCCGGCGTTAGCACTCCCTCACCAGCGGTCCGCCGAACGACGGTGACGTCAACGTTGAACGCTTCGAGCCGCGGCTTGATCAGCTGACCAATCGCGCCATAGCCTAAGAGCAGCGCTTTCGAGCCGTAAAGCTCGCGCTTGCCCGGCGAATCCATGAGCCACTCGCGCTTCTCTTGTGCGCGCACGACTTCGCGATAGCCCTTGGCAATATTGAGCATGCCCATCACCACGTATTCCGCGATGGTGATCGCGTTGATCCCGGCCCCGTTTGTAACCGTGATCCCGCGCTCGATCAGCACGTCCATGTCGAGAAAGTCGAGCCCGGCATAGATCGAATTGAGCCATTTGAGCTTCTTTGCCGCGATCAGCGTTTCGGCCATCGCGTCTTTCTCGTTCATATCGAACCAGCCGATTTCGGCATCCGCCACCGCGTTGATCGCCTCTTCCTTCGACATGAACCATCGCACGTCGAGGTCGCCGGGAAGCTGCGATTCGAGCAGCGGGCGGATGAGACCCGATATTGCCAAAATCGTTGGACGTGCGGTCATGAATTACGGTCTCCTTCGTCATTGCGAGGCGACGCAGTCGCCCCGGCAATCCAGAGCCGCTGAGTGGGCCGCCCTGGATTGCTTCGCTTCGCTCACAATGACCATTTAAGCAAGCTTCCACTCCCACCCCAGCGGGTCGCCGTCCATTACGTCCACGCCCTTGGCCGCAAGCTCGTCGCGGATGGCGTCGGAGGTGGCGAAGTCTTTCTCAGCGCGTGCGGCCTTGCGGCGGGCCAGCGCGTCTTCGATTTCCGCTTCGGTGATTGCGGCCGATTTGGGACGGATGCGAAGAGCCTCGCGGGTCAACTCAAACAGGCCAAGGCCCAGCACCGCGTCCATATGTTCTACAATCGCGCGTTTGATCCCGGCATCGACCTTTCTCACCGCCAGCGCATCTTCGAGCGCGGTCAGCGCGACAGGCGTGCCCAGATCATCACTGATCGCTTCTTCGAACTTGGCGAGCGGGGCTGCGAATTTGGGGTGTTCGGCGACCGGCTGCGAGGGGGCATCGGCAAGGCGCGAGGCCGCCATCACCATCCGCTTGAGCCGCGTGAGCGCCGCTTCCAGCCCTTCCCAGCTGAACTCCAACTCGCTGCGGTAATGCGCCTGCAGGCACATCATCCGATAAGCGAGCGGGTGAAAGCCCTTGTCGATTAGCAGTTGCAGCCGCAGGAACTCGCCCGAGCTTTTCGACATCTTGCCCGACCGTTCGACCAGGAAGTTGTTGTGCATCCAGATGTTGGCGCCCGAATTGACCGGGTTGTCCAATCCACCACCATTCATGGCGCCCTCCATACCGCAGCAAGCGCCATGGTTCGCCTGCGCAAAGGCCTGGTTCTGCGCGATCTCATTGGGGTGGTGAATCTCGCGGTGATCAATCCCGCCAGTGTGAATGTCGAAGGGAAAGCCCAGGAGCTTGTGACCCATAACCGAGCATTCGAGGTGCCACCCCGGCGCGCCCTTGCCCCAAGGCGAGTCCCATTCCATCTGGCGCTTCTCACCCGGCGGCGTCTTGCGCCACAGGGCAAAGTCGGCCGCATTGCGCTTGCCTTCAACAGCGCCGATGCGGCTCTCACCATCCTCTTCGGTGACTGCGCGCGCGAGGCGTCCATAGTCTTCGATTGAGGCAGTGTCGAAATAAAGCCCGGTGTCGATCTCATAGATGTGGCGATCATCCATCGACTGGACGAATTCGATCATGTCTTCGACATAATCGGTCGCGATTGACCAGTGTGCCGGCTGGCGGATATTAAGCGCCTTTACATCGTCCCAGTACGCCTGAGTGTAGTGCTTGGCGATGTCCCAAATGCTCTGCGCCTTTTCGGCCGCCATCTTCTCCATCTTGTCCTCGCCCGCATCGCCGTCATCGGTAAGGTGGCCGACATCGGTGATGTTGATGACATGGGTGAGCTTGAAGCCTTTATGGCTGAGCGTGCGGCCCAGAATGTCAGCAAAGACATAGGCGCGCATATTGCCGATATGCGGGTAATTGTAGACCGTCGGCCCGCACGTATAGACCCGCGCCTCCGGCGGCCTCGCCGGATCGCCGGGAACGCCTTCATGGACGGGGGTAAAAGTCTCGAGCTTGCGGGTGAGCGAGTTGAAGAGTTTGAGGTCTGACATTGTGGTGAGCGCTTTGCCACTCTGCCGGGCTGCGTCAATCCCAGCCCAGAAACTTGACCTGATCATCAAGCGGCACACGCTCGCGCTCGAAATTGTTGAGCGGCGCGTCCGGGTCGCGGTAGCCAATCGCCATGCCGCAAAACAGCATGTAGCGATCGTGATCGAGGCCAAGGAAGTCGCGGATCACATTGGCATAGAGCGCCATGTATTCCTGAAAACAGCTGTCGAGCCGTTCCTCGCGCAGCAGCAGCGCCACGGTTTGCAGCCACATGCCGGTGTCGGACCATTGCGCCTCTTTCATCAGCCGCGGGAAATAGGTGAACATGACGACCGGCGCGTCAAAGCTGGTGGCGTTGCGCATCATCGCTTTCATGCGCCCCTCACCATCCTCGCGGGCAATACCCATCGAGCCGAACATGCCTTTCGAGACGGCGTGGAGGCGCTGTTTGTAAGCGTCCTCGCTATTGGGCGCAGTCCAGTCATACTCGGCCTGTTGCGGAGG
>JBCBKF010000170.1:0-5754 GCA_038522255.1 Pseudomonadota bacterium | reverse complement strand
GATGCCTTCGCCGAGGCAGGCGGCCTCTCACGCATCCACAACGGCGCACACTTCCGCTATTCGCTCAATGCTGGAATGGCGCTGGGCAAGGCGGTCGCGAAGGCCAATCTGGAGAGATGGGACGGTCTCGGCGACTGAAAGCACCCAAGCGCTTCTCAGGGGGCCTCTCAAAGGGCTACTCAAGTCGCGAACAATTGTCCGAGCCGTCAGCTCACGAGGTTAAGCGAGCGCGCAATTCGGCAATCCGCTGCGCGTTGACGCCCGCATCGGAATAGCCCACCCGCGAGGCCGAGCGCACCTGAACCGCGTTTTCCGCGCGGCGAAACTCGACATCATCGACAAAGCCGAATGTGGCGGAGGTGAACTCGGCGGCAATGTAATCCTCGCTTTGCTGCGTGATCGTGC
Source organism: Pseudomonadota bacterium (assembly GCA_038522255.1). Lineage (GTDB taxonomy): Bacteria > Pseudomonadota > Alphaproteobacteria > Sphingomonadales > Sphingomonadaceae > Erythrobacter. The sequence goes on along the minus strand of JBCBKF010000170.1, from coordinate 5,349 downwards.
CGCCCATAACGCTGATCGCATCGGGGATGGCATCCCAAGTGTCGCCTGCCAGGGGTTCAACCCGCTTGTCCGCCGGGGTTTCGCTCTCGCTTGAGACGCAATTGGGCGAAGCGGGACAGGGGGCCAATTGACCCTGTACAAGGCCGAGTGCCTTACCGCTTTTCGAACTTTGGCCCAGATACACAAACCCACCCACCGCAATCGCGGCGAGTGTCAGAACAACAACGAGTGCGAATCTTAGGATCTTCATGCTATCTCTTTGGTCGAACAAGCCGTCTGAGGGAACCTTCTGCTACCGGCATGGTCATCGCGGCGCTCAGAGCCGCAATGGTGGCGGACGAACTGGGTGAGGGATGGAGTTAAGGCTTCTCACTGAGTAACGCCACGATTTGTGCCTCGATCTTGCCCAGAATGGCTAGGATCTGCTCGCGTTCTTCCCCGTTCAGCGCGTCAAGCAAGAACGTCATGTTGTCCATGTCTTGCTCGCGGATCGCTTCGCGCAAGTCTTCTCCTTGATCGGTCAATCGGTGGATCTTCCCGCGGCCGTCGGATGGATGGTCGCGTCGTTCGATCAGCCCGTTTCGGATCAATCGATCGAGCGCGGATTGCAGTGTTGTCGGCGCAACGCCCAAGGCTCGCGAGATGTCGGCGCCCCGGCAGTCAGGATGTCCGCTGACAAATCGCAAGGCCTGAAAATCCAACGCGTTGTAGCGCATGCGCCCCTTGGCCGAAGGAAATCTCTGCTCGTTGACCAGAAACAGATTCAGCATGGTGTTGATATAGCCGTGCAGCTCTTCAGCCTGGTTACGCGCCATCGATATCTCCTAACCAGGGTTGTCTTACGCTTTTCGTACTATATAATGCGAACATCGTATGATTCGATTGACTAAAACCCACCCTGATTTGCAATGGAGCCCCCCTGTCATGACGTCGCTGAAGCTGTTTCTATCCGCTATTGCCATGTCCACAGCAACGCTTGCAAATGCTGGCGAAAAGACGGAAATGGACCCGGTAGCTAATGTTGTTGTTCCGCTGTTCGACGCGGTCGCGAACGAAGACCTGGCAGCGGCTGGCGCTTTCCTTGTTGATGGAGCCCCAATCTACGCAATGTTTAACCCTAATGGTCAGACGGACGCCGCGTCGATCCGCACCTTCCCCGCCACCGCTTACTTTCAGCTGGTTGCCAGGAATTACGAGAACATCGTTTTTACCGATCGCACGTACAGTATTGCTGAAGAAGGGCGAACCGTCTGGATGGAGGCCAACGGCGATTTGCGATTGGAAGCGAGTGGGGCACCTTACCGCAACCGGTACGTCTTCAAGATTAGCCTCAACGAAGTGGGCAAGGTCCTTGAAATCCGAGAGTGGGTGAACACCGTTACGCTCACTCAGCAAGGCATAGCGGCCCGCCAGTGAGCGCGGCTTAGCTTGCGAACAATTGCCCGATATCGGCGAAAGCCTTGAACTCCAGCGCATTGCCTGCCGGATCGCAAAGGAACATCGTGGCTTGCTCGCCCGGTTGGCCCTCGAAACGGATGGTCGGCTCGATTACGAAATTGGTGTTGTTCTCTTTCAGCTTTTCAGCCAGCGCACGCCAGTCTTCCATGTTCAGCACCAGGCCGAAATGCGGAACAGGCACGTCATGCCCGTCGACCGGATTGCTGGCGCGGTCGCCAGAGTTGGGAGAGAGGTGCGCAACGATCTGGTGGCCGTGAAAATCGAAATCGATCCACTCCTCGCTCGATCGCCCCTGCGCGCATCCCAGCAGCTCCCCGTAGAATGTCCGCGCCGCGTCCAGGTCATCGACCGGGAAAGCAAGGTGAAAGGGGGGCAAGCTCATCAGATAGCCTCGTTCGATGCAATTTGGGTGTGATACAATTCGGGTGTGATACAATTTGGAGCGCGAAGGTAACGCGTTCAGCCTCGACAGCGAAACACTGAATACCTAGGCTAAACCCCTGTGCAGCGCAAAGGTGGAGACGCGCCGTCATGAAACTCATCCTTGGCAACAAGAATTATTCCAGCTGGAGTTTGCGCGGCTGGCTCGCGGCCAAGCAGTCTGGCCTCAGCTTTGAAGAGTTGACCGTGCCGATCCTGGGCAGCGAATGGGACAAGGCCAAGGAACAGATGGGCGAAGTCCAACCCTCCAGCGGCAAGGTGCCGATCCTGTGGGATGGCGATGCGGTGATCTGGGACAGCCTTGCGATCCTGGAATATCTTGGCGACAAGGTTGGGCGCGACCGTTTCTGGCCAAAGGATGAAACAGCGCGCGGAATGGCCCGCGCAATGGTGGCTGAAATGCACTCATCCTATGCGAGCCTGCGCAGCGAGATGCCGATGAATATCCGCCGCCAAACCCCGATCACCAAGGTTTCCGATGCAACGCGCGCCGATATTGTGCGCATCCTGCAACTCTGGGCCGAAGCGCGCGCGCGGCACGGTTCTGCCGGGCCCTTCCTGTTCGGCACGTTCGGCGCCGCTGACGTCTTTTACGCGCCCGTGGTCTCGCGTTTCCTCACCTATGGGATCGGAGTTCCCGGCTTTGCGCAGAGTTATATGCAGGCAATCTGGGAACATGACTGGATGCGCGAATGGATCGGCAACGCGCAAGCCGAAGAATGGGTGATTGAGCAATACGAAGAGATCGCCTGATTGCGCGGGCGATCCGGCGATTGCTCTGGCGTACTGGTCTGCTAGGCTCCGCAGCTCGCCTGTCTCAATGCGCTGCATGTCCCCCGCGCGCACGGCACTACGATCTCAAAGGGTAATCACATCAATGAAGGCCTGGTTTGCAATTCCGCTGTGGCAGCGGGTTATCGGCGCGCTCATCCTGGGCGGGATCACGGGATATATCTGGGGCCCCGAGGCCGAGAGCATCAAGATCATCGGTGACGTCTTTATCGACTTCATCAAGATGCTGATCGTGCCGCTGATCTTTTTCAGTGTGGTTTCCGGCATCGCAGCGATTGGCGATGTCGGGCGATTGGGGAGCGTAGGGTGGCGCGCTATCCTGCTGTTTGTGGCGACGGGTCAGGTCGCGGTTTGGCTGGGCCTTGCGCTCGGCACGTTCTTCGAACCGGGTGTCGGCGTTGATACGAGTGGTCTCCCGGTAAAGGAACTGACCGAACCGGCTGCGTTTGATTGGCGCGACATGCTGCGATCAATGATCCCGGTCAGCCCGGTTCAGGTGATGGCCGATGTTCGTGTCCTGCCGCTGATCGTGTTCTCCGTGCTGGTCGGCATCGGCATCCTTCTGGCGATTAAGGAGACCGAGGACGATACAAATGGCGGTGCGGTTGGCACGGTCGCGCGCATCTTTGACGGCGGCGCGCTGGTGTTTCAGAAGATCACGATCCTGGTGATGGAACTGACCCCGTTCGGCGTCTTCGCACTGATGGCGTGGGTGGTCGGGACGCTTGGCCTCGATGCGGTCTATGCTCTGGGCAACCTGGTGGCGATGAACTATCTTGGCTGCTTCCTGATCATCGGAGTTATGTATGTCGGCATCCTCGCCTTCATGGCAAAGGTGTCAGTGATCGGATTTTTCCGCGGGATGATCGATGCGATTGCCGTGGCCTATTCGACCGCGAGCTCTTCAGCCACCTTGCCGGTGACCCTGCGCTGTACCCAGCGAAACCTTGGCGTGAGCAAGCCGACATCGAGCTTTGTCGTGTCGCTTGGGTCGACGATCAACATGGACGGGACCGCGATGTATCTTGGCCTGGCCACGCTGTTCGCGGCGCAAATGTTCAATGTCGATCTGACAACGAGCGACTATCTGATCGTGGCGTTGCTTGCGACGTTCGGCTCGATTGGCGCTGCGGGTATTCCCGGTGCGGGTCTGGTGATGATGGGCGGTATCTTCACTGCGGTGGACGTTCCACTCGAAGCAATTGCCTTCGTCGCCGGGGTTGACCGGCTCATGGACATGATGCGCACCGCCACAAATGTAACCGGAGATGCGACCGTGACGGTGACGACCGCGAGCATGCTGGGCGAGATCGACAAGGCCGAGCTCGCTAGCGCGGATGATGTTTAGTATGCTGGCGGAAGTCTGATCTCACTTGCTCGCCAGTTGTAGATGTTGCCAGCGGAACGCAACCTGCCTTTTCGAGCCAAGATCAAGATACGCTTCGTAATGGTGCGGCCACCCCACCAATAGTCTAACAGGCCAGTCCGGTCATCTACTCTTGCTACGATTAGTACGACCTTTTTTCAGTGATGATCGCACGATGCTAGGATCGCCGCATCGATTTCTTTATTCGGCACTGTTAGTCCCTCTCCTTAGGCACCTCCAGCACCTTCTTCCTGAAGCTGCACAGGTCCACCACCGGGCATCGCCAGCACTCGGGCGTCCTCGCTTTGCACACGTATCGGCCGTGCAGGATCAGCCAGTGATGCGCGCCTAGCCTGAAAGGCTCTGGCACGCGTTTTTCCAGCTTTTCCTCGACCTTTTCCGGCGTCTTGCCCTTCGCCAGTCCCGTGCGGTTGCCGACGCGCAAAATATGCGTGTCGACCGCGAAGGTTTCCTGCCCGAACCAGCAATTGAGCACGACATTGGCGGTCTTGCGCCCGACGCCCGGCAGCCGCACCAGATCCTCGCGGGTGTCCGGCACTTCGCCGCCAAATTCATCGACCAGCAAGTGTGAGAGCGCGATCACGTTCTTCGCCTTGGAATTGAAAAGACCAATCGTCTTGATGTGCTCCACCAGCCCCTCCAGCCCCAGATCGAGCATTTGCTGCGGCGTCTCCACTCGCGCAAACAGCGCACGGGTCGCTTTGTTCACCCCCACATCGGTTGCCTGAGCCGACAGCGCGACTGCGACGACCAGCTGATAGGCGTTGCCGTATTCAAGCTCGGTCTCAGGCTCAGGATTGTCCTCCGCCAAGCGGCGGAAAAATTCAAATATCTGGTCTTTTGTCATAGCTTTGGGGTCATTGGGTCTCTTGCGGACCGTCTGCGTCCTTTTTGGCTTTGGCCTCACGATGGCGCTGCATTGCGTCGGAAAAGGCGGCGGCAATGATCCCGGTGGGCATTGCAACAAGACCGATCCCGCCCAGCGCAACGATGGCGGCCAGCACTTTGCCAATCACTGTGATCGGCGACACATCGCCATAACCAACCGTGGTGAGCGTGATGATCGACCACCACATCGCGCGCGGAATCGAGCCAAAGGCGTCAGGCTGCTCGCTGCCTTCGGCCCAGTAAAGCGCAGTCGCCCCGACGAGGACCAGCAGGCCTGCCAGCGCGCCGGTGACGGCAAGGTCATAGCGCCGCTCCACAATGGCCGTGCTGAGCGCCCTGAGTGCGTTGCTGAACTCGCCAAAGCGCAACAGGGAGGCAAGCCG
>JBCBKF010000169.1:0-5763 GCA_038522255.1 Pseudomonadota bacterium | reverse complement strand
ATCGATACCGCGAACGAAATGGAGTATTATCGCAATGGCGGCATCCTCCACTATGTGCTGCGCAAGCTTGCGGCGTGAGCCGATCACACTGATCTGCGGGGCGGGCCTCACGCTCGCCCTGCTGGCCTGCGCGCCAGAGAACAAGGATCACGACCAAGCGCCCGCTTCAGGGCCATCTATCCCCCACGGCTTCGAACTGGCCTCCGTTGCGGCCGCTCCAATGGACAGCGGGGCAAAGGTCATCGACCTTTCGCCCGACATGCTCTCAACCAAGCTGCATGGCCGCGCGGTCCGGCTGATCGACATTCGCACCGATGCTGAAGTGGCTACGGGCATTATTCCGGGCGCAGAGCATATTCCCATGGACGCCTTTGATGCCTCGACCCTTGATCCGGCGGACGAACGGGCTGTCATTCTCTATTGCCGCTCAGGGCGGCGCTCGCGCATCCTTGGGCAACGCCTTAGCGAAGCGACCGGCACGGCATCAGTGCATCTTGGCGGAGGCATTCTCGCTTGGGCCGAGGCAGGCTATCCGGTGGTCACGCCCTGACAGCAACGCGCGGAGCTGAGGCGAACTGCCACTAATTGAACGCAAAAAAGGCGGCGCTTCATAAGGAATCGCCGCCGTTTCTTTCAAGCGACGATCAATCAGGCACTGGCGTGAGCCGCCTTGGCTTTCTTGCCAAACCGGCGCCGACCCAGGATTGCCGCTGCTCCAAGGCCAAACAGCACCATCATCGGCGGCGCTGGGACTTCGGTGCCGCCCGAGGTTGTGCCCCCACTGGTCGTGCCCCCCGAGGTCGAGCTTGATGTCGAGGTTGAGCTTGAAGTCGAGCTCGAAGTGCTGCCGCTCGACGTTGTTGAACCGGTGCTGCTGCCAGTGCTGGTCGAGCTCGAGCTGGAGCTCGAAGATGATGTGGAACTCGATGACGAAGAACTGGTGCTGCTGGTCATGTCACCCGACGTGGTCGAGCCACCTGAGCTGGAAGACGAACTCGAAGACGATGAGGAACTCGAAGAGGAGCTGCTGCTCCCCGTTGAGGTAGCGCCGCTGGATGTCGCCCCGCCCGTGGTCGAGCCACCTGAGCTGGAAGACGAACCGGAGGATGATGAGGAGCTTGAAGAGGAGCCGCTGCTTCCCGTTGAAGTAGCGCCGCTGGATGTTGCACCGCCCGTGGTCGAACCGCCCGAGCTGGAGGACGAAGAACTAGACGACGAGCTTGAGGAAGAAGAGCTGGAGGACGAACCACTCGATCCGCCGCTCGTGGTGCCACCTGACGTTGTCGTACCCGGGTGCCCGCTGGTGGTTGCTCCTCCAGTGCTCGTGTCGCCCCCTGAAGAACTCGAAGACGAGCTGGAGCTCGACGAAGACGAGGATGAGCTGGAGGAAGAGCTCGACGAGGAGCTGCTGCTGGAGACATTGCCGGTTGAGCTCGACACGTTCCCAGAGGAAGTCGAGACATTACCTGAAGAGGTGGAAACATTGCCCGAGGAGCTTGAGACGTTGCCCGAGGAGCTGGAGACATTGCCCGAGGACGTCGAGACGTTGCCCGAGCTGCTCGATGTCGTGCTGCTGATGGAACCGGTGCTGGTTGAGACCTGACCGGTTGATGAGGAAATCTGACCCGTAGACGAGGTCGAGGTGACTGTGCCCGAGCTCGTCGAATTGTCGATATCGATGTTGATATCTCCGCTCGATGCACCGCCCGTCGTGCCGCCGCTCGTCGTCGTGGTCGAGTTGTCGATGTTCCCGCTCGTGGTGGTCGTGGTCGTCGTCGTGCTGCTGGGTGTGCCCGTCGTGCTACCGCTTGATGTGCTCACATCGCCGGATGTCGATGTCGATCCGCCCGATGTTGATGTCGAGGTCGAGCCACCGTCGGTGCCACCGGTTGTCGTCGTGCTGACGACAGAGACATCGCCCGATGACGAACCGCCGCCCCCAAAGAAGCCGCCACCGAAGAAGCCGCCCCCAAATCCGCCGCCAAAGCCGCCCAGGCCTCCGCCAACGATCACGGGCGCTCCGCCGCCACCGCCGCCGCGCACGGGCGGAAGCGGGGGAAGCGGCGCGGGCGCATAAGCGACCTGCGCAATCGGAGGGCATTCGTTGGGATCGATATAGGCGTTGACCACACCCGCTGGCAGCGGCGCTGATTGCGCGACAGCCCCTGCTCCACCGAAACCTTGCGGGATCGGCTGACACTCGATCGTGCGCTCCACGATCCGCCGGCGACGCTGCTCGGGCTGCGGCAGAGGCGGCAGGTCGCGGGTGCGCGTCTTGATGTATTTGGGCTCAGCAACAACAGGCGTCGGCAGCGGCGGAGCGCCCTTAACCAGTTTGCCGTCAGCATCCGAGCTATAAATCGGCTCGTCGGTCACCATCGGCTCGGCCACACGCACCGCGCCGCCCTGCTGGGCAACCTGAACGGCGCCGCCGGTCATCAGGGCGACCCCAGCAGCGGTGGCGGATAGCTTTGCAGCAGCCAGTTTGAACGACATAGTTGCTTGGCCTTGTATCTGTGGCTTTGTTCAGCGCAGACCACCTGCACTGTCACCAAATCCAAGCCTCTCATGCGACCAGAAACCTTGGCGCGACAATGCGGTTAACCATGATTGAGAGCCCCAATCGGGCCAAACCCCGCGAAAACCCGCCATTTTCAAGGGCGCTGTCCCGATATGATACCGAAACCGAGCTGGAGGTTAGGCGCCAGGTTAGTTGTGCGCCGGCTTGCGCGGCCTATTGGTCGCCTTCAAACAATCCGGACTGGCGGGGTGCCGGCGTCGGCGCGTCCAAGCCCAGGTGCTCCCAGCCGGCATCGTTGAGCATGCGCCCGCGCTCGGTGCGCGCGAGCAGGCCAAGCTGGATGAGGTAGGGCTCGATCACTTCTTCGACCGTGTCGCGTTGTTCGGCGAGGCCCGCTGCAAGCGCCGCGACACCCACCGGGCCGCCCTTGTAAGTCGTTGCGATCATGGTGAGATAGCGCCGGTCCATGCTATCCAGGCCCAACCGGTCAATCTCAAGCCGGGTGAGCGCATCATCGGCGATCGCGCGGGTCACAGTGTGCTGTGCAGCGACCTGCGCGAAGTCCCGCACGCGCCTGAGCAAGCGCCCCGCCACACGCGGCGTGCCCCGCGAGCGTTGGGCAATCTCGCGCGCGCCCGCGGGATCAATATCAAGACCAAGCAGCCGCGCGCCGCGGGTGACGACATGGTCGAGCTCGTCATTGGTGTAGAATTGCAGGCGCACCGGGATACCAAAGCGATCGCGCAAGGGCGTGGTGAGGAGGCCCTGCCGCGTAGTCGCGCCGACCAGCGTGAAAGGCGGCAAATCGATCCGCACGCTGCGCGCTGAGGGCCCCTCGCCGATGATGATGTCGAGCGCGCGGTCCTCCATGGCGGGGTACAGCACTTCTTCGACCACAGGGTTGAGCCGGTGGATTTCATCAATGAACAGAACGTCATGCGGCTCCAGATTGGTGAGCAGCGCGGCGAGGTCTCCTGCCTTGGCGATCACGGGGCCGGAGGTCGCGCGAAAGCCCACACCCAGCTCTGCGGCAACGATCTGCGCCAGCGTGGTCTTGCCGAGGCCCGGCGGGCCGAAGAACAGCGTATGGTCCATCGCTTCAGCGCGGGCCTTGGCGCTTTCGATGAAGACCTTGAGATTGTCGCGAGCGGCCTCTTGCCCGATGAACTCGGTGAGGCGCTTGGGGCGGAGCGCCTGATCCGGATCGCCGGGTTGAGGCGTGGGTGTGTGGAGGGGGTCGTCAGGTTTCATTGCCGATCCACCTCGCGACCCCGATCAGGATAGCTGAAAATAGAACGAAACCCCATTCGTAAATCGGATAGAAGAGCCAGGCGAGTGCAGCCGTAGAGCTACTCGTGTCGTATGCAAAATCATACACAAACCCACCGCCAAAAATGGCAATAACAACCAAAGCAGCTAGCCAAAGCGCCGACCATTTCACGCACCATGCTACGAACACGATCGGTGCCCAAACCCAAGCCAAAACGAAAACCTCGAATGGCTGCAGCAGCGTTTCTATTCCATCGCCAACATCTGCCAACACGACTGCGCGCATTAGGCATGCTGACGCAGCTATGGCCCATCCGATCCGCACCGGTGTCCAAGCGTTTCCGCTGGCTTTCCCCATCACCCAGTCACCTCCGTGCTTCGCTGAGAGATGGATGCTGGAGTCGGAGACGGCTTTAGCCAAACGAGTTCAGCGTGACGGGGTTGGGGCGGTTGTTCTTCACCTCCTTTGTCACCCTGAACTTGTTTCAGGGCCCATTTGCGATCACGCTCTGAATTATGCCGTTCGAACACCAGCCATGCGTCTACGTCCTTGCGAGCAAGCCTTACGGTACGCTCTATATCGGTGTCACGAGCGATCTCATTGCTCGACTGTGGCAGCATCGCAATGGCGAAGTGGGGGGATTCAACACACGGTACCACGTGCATTGCCTTGTACGTTATGAGCTGTTTGACGAAATGGGACAGGCGATCCATCGCGAGAAAGAGCTCAAGAACTGGCGCAGGCAGTGGAAGATCAATCTGATCGAGAGTGACAACCCCGACTGGCATGATCTGGCAGTTGGACTGGGACTTCCGCCTATAGACTCGAGCCAGTGGCGCGATGGATCCTGAAACAAGTTCAGGATGACGAGTAGGCCTGGCCATCACCCGGCCGCCTTCTTCAATGCCACGCGGATCAGGTCACCCTCGCCCGCGCCTTCGCCCAATTCCTCGACCGCGCGCGCCACAGCCTGCGCCGCTACTGCCGGTTTGAACCCGAGGTTCTCCAGCGCACTCACAGCATCCGCGCTCGCGCCGCCTTTCGCAACCGCTCCGCCTCCCAGCGCGGCGCCCGCAATGCCGCCGCCCGGCAGCGCGCGCGCTTTGTCCTTCAGCTCGTTCACGATCCGCCCGGCCAGTTTTGGCCCCACACCGTTCGCGCGCGCCACGCTCGCCGCATCGCCCGCCGCGCATGCATCGCGCAGTTCACCGGTGGAGAGCGCCGAGAGGATCGCGAGGCCCACTTTGCTCCCCACGCCCTGCACCCCCGTCAGCAACCTGAACCAGTCGCGCTCTGCGCTTTCGGCAAAGCCCAGCAGACGCATATCGTTCTCGCTCACCTGCAGATCGGTGTGGACCGTGCACGCCTCGCCCACCTCGCCCAAAGCCGACAGGGTCCGCGCCGAGCAATGCACCAGATAGCCCACGCCCTGGACATCCACGATGGCCCAGTCCTCGCCGGTCTCATCCAACCGCCCTGACAGCTTTGCAATCATGGTTTGTTCTTGGAGTAAACCGCGCGGGAACGCCAGTGCTCCCCCTCATTTGTCCGCACACAAGACTCGGACTGCCGCGCGCGCGATGGACAAAATGCTGCGCTTGCGCAAAAGGCTTGGCTTATGAGTTTCAACACATTCGGGCGGGTCTTCCGCTTTTCCACTTGGGGTGAGAGCCACGGGCCGGGTCTGGGCGCGGTGGTCGATGGGTGCCCGCCGGGCTTGGCGCTTACCGAAAAAGCGATCCAACCCTTTCTGGACGCGCGTCGTCCGGGCCAGAGCAAGTATACAACGCAGCGCAAGGAAGCGGATCAGGTGCGCATCCTCTCGGGCGTCTTCGATAACGAAAAGGGTCAACAGGTCACCACGGGCACGCCCATTCACCTGATGCGAATTTCGACCGCGCGCAGTGTTGAACTCATTACCCAGGCTAAGGCTGACGGATTACCCATCACTGCCAGTACGACTTGGCTGCAC
>JBCBKF010000168.1:0-5797 GCA_038522255.1 Pseudomonadota bacterium | reverse complement strand
CAATCCAACCTCCCAGTTGCCCAAGATCGTCTCAGTCGGCCCCGGTGGCTTCCTGCGCCAGGGCCCCGGCGACCAGCAAGCACCGATCCCACCTGCTCCACCGCGCCGCCTGGTTCCGGCCAAGCCCAGCCCGGAGATTGCCGACAAAACCAGCCTGTTGGACCTGTCCGACAAGGTCTGTCGCTGGCCCATGGGTCACCCGGGTGAGCCGGACTTCCACTTTTGCGGCGAACAAGTGAACCCGGGTTTTCCCTATTGCGTGGAACATTGTGGCCGGGCCTATCAGGCGCAGCTTCCTCGCGGCGCGCGCCGTCCGCCGCCCCCGCTGCCGTTTGGTGGCCCCCGGGTGCGCTGATGCGGGGGAATGGAGCTTCCGCTTACTAGCGGCTCCGTCCGCCTCCTGATCCGCCGCCTTTCATCGTGGCGAGCAAAGCGGCGCAAAAGCCTGTCTCACTGCGCGAATCCCTATTAGGAAGCTGGACATCCCCGCAACCAAAAGGAGAGACCCATGCCGCTGACCTTGCACCAAGCCTTTGTCCCCAGCGCCCGGCAGATATCGGGCGGTATGCGTGCGCTCATCGACACCGCGCAAAGCCACGCCGCAGAGCACGGCCTGAAGGATACCGAGCTGCTCGACGCTGCGCTTGCGCCTGATATGTGGTCGCTGCCCTGGCATGTCCGCGCGTGCTGGGTGCACACCAAGCTCGCGCTTGACCTGGTGCCGACGAGCGAATTCAGCCCCGATTTCACCGAAATCCCGGAGGGTTGGGACGCGATGCGCGCGATGGCGGATGAAGCCATCGCCGCTCTCGATGAAGCAGATGCGAACGCACTGGAAGCGATCGCCGATAATGAGGTGCATTTCGTTCTTGGAGGGACGCGGCGCATGTCCTTCACCGTGGCCAATTTTCTGTTGAGCTTTTCTCAGCCCAACTTCTATTTCCACGCAACGACGTTTTACGACATCCTGCGCATGAAGGGTGTGCCACTGAGCAAGCGCGCCTATCTCCATGCACCGCGCGTGCTTGGCAGCTAACTTGAGAGCAACGACGATGGGGGCAACAAGCACAAGACACGCAGCAGCACTGCTCGCCGCTGGGGCCTTGATCCTTGCAAGCCCTGCAAACGCGGAACTCCCAGACCCCGTGCGCGCCATGATCGACGCAGCTCTTGAAACAGGGGACGAGACGACGGTTCGCACGGTCATTGATCTTGCCAAACAGACAAACCCCGACGACACTGCGGAACTGGATGACATCCTAGCCGGGTTTGAGCAGGACCTCGCCATCGCCGCTGAGGCCGAAGCCAGAGAGAAAGAGGCCGCCATCCGCAACGCCGGACTGTTTGACAATTGGTCAGGCAAGGGTGAATTGGGCGCGTTCGTCTCTACCGGCAATGCGGAAAACACCGGGCTGACAGCCAGCCTTTCGCTGGTGAGAGAGGGTCTTCGCTGGCGGCACAAGTTGTCGGGACGCGCGGATTATCAGGAAACGGACGGCGTCGTCACGCGCGAGCAATATCTTGCCGCCTACGAACCCAACTTCAAGATCACTGACCGCCTGTATGCATACGCTTTGGCGCAATATGAGCGCGACCCATTCCAGGGCTTTTCCGCGCGCTATTCGGGTTCTGGCGGTTTAGGATATGATCTGCTGATCGAAGGGCCGACCCTGTCGATCAAGGCAGGTCCTGCATGGCGCCGTACCGAGCTGGTGGATGGGGATAGCACCAGCAACCTGGCTGGTCTCGCAGCGCTTGATTTCGACTGGGCGATCTCGGACTCGATCAGCTTCACACAAGATGGCAGCGCGCTGGTACAGAGCGGCTCGAGCACGTTCATATCCGATAGCGGGCTGCAATTTACCATGTCCGATGCGTTGTCGCTGCGCCTGTCCTACACGCTAGAGCACGACACCGCACCGCCTGAAGGCGCGGTGCAAACCGATACGCTCAGCCGGATCACGATCATCTACGATTTTTAGGTCGCAGGGGAGCCTCGCCCCGGACTAACAAAAAAGCCGTCCGGATATACTCCGAACGGCTCTTGTGTGCTTTTGGCAGGACCGATTAGTCCTTCAGGAAGTCCGGCATGGCTGCGGGGCCGTCACTATCGCTGCCGCCATTGTCGCCACCATCACGGCCACGATCGTTTCGGGGACCACGTCCACCACGACCACCGCGACGATCACCGCCCCGGTCACCACGGCCACCGCCGCCCTTCTTGTCACCACGCGGTTCGCGCGGGGGGCGGGTGTCTTCGAGCTCTTCGCCGGTTTCCTGATCGACCACGCGCATCGACAGGCGGACCTTGCCACGATTGTCGATCTCAAGGACTTTGACCTTCACTTCCTGGCCTTCGGAAACAACGTCGGTCGGCTTTTCCACGCGCTCATTCTTCATTTCGGAGACGTGGACGAGACCGTCCTTGCCGCCCATGAAGTTCACGAATGCGCCGAAGTCGACGATGTTGACGACCTTGCCTTCGTAGACCTTGCCCACTTCGGCTTCTTCGGTGATTCCTTCGATCCACTTTTTCGCAGCTGCAATCTCGTCAGCATTCGAAGAGCTGATCTTGATCGTGCCTTCATCATCGATGTCGACCTTGGCACCGGTTTCAGCGACGATTTCCCGGATTACCTTGCCGCCTGTGCCGATCACGTCGCGGATCTTGGCTTTGTCGATCTGCATCGTCTCGATACGCGGCGCGTGCTTGGAAACTTCACCACGCGACGAGGACAGAGCCTCAGTCATCTTACCCAGAATGTGCGTACGGCCAGCCTTCGCCTGCTCGAGCGCTTGGGTCATGATTTCCTGAGTGATGCCGGCAACCTTGATGTCCATCTGGAGCGAGGTGATGCCCGCTTCGGAGCCGGCCACCTTGAAGTCCATGTCACCCAGGTGATCTTCGTCACCCAGAATGTCAGACAGGACAGTGAACTCGTCGCCTTCAAGGATGAGTCCCATCGCGATACCCGAAACCGGACGCTTGAGCGGAACGCCAGCATCCATCATCGAAAGCGAGCCACCGCACACGGTTGCCATTGAAGACGAGCCGTTGCTTTCGGTAATGTCGGACAGAACGCGGATCGTGTACGGAAACTCTTCCGTGTCAGGCAGCACTGGGTGCAGCGCGCGAAAAGCGAGCTTTCCGTGGCCAGTTTCGCGGCGGCTGGTGAAACCAAAGCGGCCCACTTCGCCGACCGAATAGGGCGGGAAGTTATAGTGCAGCATGAAGTTGTTGTAAGACAGGCCCTCAAGCCCGTCGATCATCTGCTCTGCATCCTTGGTACCCAGCGTCGTGGTGCAGATCGCCTGCGTTTCACCGCGGGTGAACAGCGCCGAACCGTGCGTGCGCGGAAGCAGACCAACCATCGCCTCAATCGGGCGAACTTCGTCGGTCTTGCGGCCATCAATACGCTCACCATCCTTGAGGATCGCCTTGCGCACGATGTCGCTTTCCAGCTTTTTCACGAGTTTCAACCGACCCATATATTCGGCCGGATCACTTTCGGCGAGGTCAGCATAGTGGTCGCGCGCCTTGGTACGAGCGTCGTTGACCGCGTCCTGACGAGCGCTCTTGTCGGTAATCTTGTATGCCGCAGCCAGATCGTCACCGATAACACCGCGAAGCTCTTCAAGAGCAGCCGACTTGTCTTCGACCGGATCCAGCTCCCACGGATCTTTCGCAGCCTGTTCAGCCAGATCGATGATCGCGCCAATGACCTTGCGGCTTTCCTCATGCGCAAACATGACAGCGCCAAGCATCTGCTCTTCGGTGAGTTCCTTGGCTTCGGATTCGACCATCATGACCGCGTTTTGAGTGGCGGCGACAACAAGGTCGAGATTGCCCTCTTCGCCCAGCGCGTCGCTGACGGTCGGGTTGAGGATGTATTCGCCATCGTTGGAATACCCAACGCGCGCAGCACCAATCGGCCCCATGAACGGCAGACCCGAAATGGTCAGCGCGGCCGAGGCTGCGATCATCGCGACGATGTCAGGCTCGGTTTCGCCATCATAGGACAGGACCTGGCATATGACGTTGATTTCGTTGTAGAAACCTTCGGGGAAAAGCGGACGGCACGGACGGTCAATCAGACGCGAAGTCAGCGTCTCTTTTTCCGTCGCGCGGCCTTCGCGCTTGAAGAAGCCCCCCGGGATACGACCGGCTGCAGAGAATTTTTCCTGATAGTGGACGGTCAGCGGGAAGAAGTCCTGGCCTTCCTTGACGCTCTTGGCGGCGGTCACGGCGCACAGCACCACGGTTTCGCCATAAGTGGCCAGAACTGCGCCATCGGCTTGACGGGCAATACGGCCTGTTTCCAGAGTGAGGGTCTTTCCGCCCCACTCCAGCGATACGGTTTTCGTGTCGAACATGAATATTCCTTCTGACCCGCGCGGCCATATTGCCATCGCGGGGCCTACAATTTTCCGGGTTTGCCGTCCCGGTCCGGTGTGAGGCCAGTTGTGCCCCGTGGCCCCTTCACCGAATTGTGAAGGATGCCCTGTGGGATCGCCCGTTGGTGGGCCGGATCCTCAATAGCAAAACGGCCCCCGATTGGGAGCCGTCCCGCTGATTATTTCCGCAGACCCAGTTTCTGGATCAGCGCGTTGTAGCGCTCGACGTCTTTCTTCTTGAGATAGGCGAGCAAATTGCGGCGCTTGTTAACCATCATGAGAAGGCCGCGGCGCGAATGGTTGTCCTTGTGGTTGCCCTTGAAGTGCTCAGTGAGGTTGCGGATACGCTCGGTGAGGATCGCGACCTGGACTTCCGGCGAACCGGTGTCGCCCTCGGCTTGGGCGTTGTCCTTGATGATTTCTTGCTTACGCTCGGCGGATACCGACATGTCTTTTCTCTTTCTACTCAGCGACATCGGGTAGGTTGAAACCCCTGACGACCTTGGCCGTCCCATCCATGATCTCAACAAGCGCCACCGGCACAGCCGCCAGCATCGCACAATAGAGCCCGGATGGGTGGGGCATCCCAGACACGACCCGCCCTTGTCGGAGCGCCTGCGCGTCTGTCTGGGAGAGGGAGAGAGCCGGGATGTCGTCCAGCCCCGCCTCTAACGGCAGGAGAAGGTCAGATAATTGCGCGCCATTAGCAATTTCGTTCAGTTTGTCCAGCGAAATCGCCTGAGCTTCGGTGAACGGGCCCGCTTTGGTGCGCCTGAGATAGGTAACATGGCCACAAGTGCCAAGCGCGCGGGCGATATCGCGAGCGAGGCTGCGGATATAGGTGCCCTTGGAGACGTGAGCACGCAGCGTTGTCCACCGCGCCCCGTCTGGTTCCTCTCCTTCGGCAACATAGGCGATCTCATGGATTGTGACGCGCCGCTTGGGAACTTCCAACTCTTCGCCAGCCCGCGCTCTGGCATAGGCGCGCTTCCCGTCAATCTTGATGGCCGAATACGCAGGGGGAACCTGTTCAATCTCACCTTCAAACGAGTGCATTACCTCGTCGACATCCGCATATTCGGGAATGTGGTCCGAGCGTTCGACCACCTTTCCCTCGGTATCGAGCGTATCGGTCTCCTCGCCAAATCGAATCGTAAAATCGTAAATCTTGCTCGCATCCAGCATCCGCCCGGCCAGCTTGGTCGCTTCGCCCAGCGCAATCGGCAGCACGCCCTCGGCCAGCGGATCCAATGTACCGCCATGGCCGACCTTGGTCTTAGCATAGCCGCCCTCGCGCAAGACCCGCTTCACCGCACCCACGGCCTGCGTTGAGCCAAGCCCGCGCGGCTTATCAAGGATGATCCAACCGTGTGGCGCTGGAAAGCGGTGCGGTTTCTTGTCG
>JBCBKF010000167.1:0-5814 GCA_038522255.1 Pseudomonadota bacterium | reverse complement strand
AGGGCCGACGCGCAAGAGAGGCAAAGGAGCCGATCATCCGACAAGGGATAACCGGAGCCCATAAAAGCCTCGCCAAACAAACCCTAGGGAAGGGCCCTTAACAGAGCGATCACTTGAACGGTCCACACGGCGCGATCACACGGCGCGATCACACGGCGCAATCACACGGCGCGATCACACGGCGCGATCACATGGCGCGTTCGTCTTTGCTGGCACCGCTCGCCCATCTGCGCGCCGTTTCGATAAGCTTGCGGCGCTCTCGCTCCTCGAAAGTCTCGTAATAACGCCGCATCATCAGCACCTCTTCATGGCTGATCGGCTGCTCAAATTGCAGCGCATTCAAGCTGAATTCGCA
The DNA here is from genome assembly GCA_038522255.1 of Pseudomonadota bacterium. Lineage (GTDB taxonomy): Bacteria > Pseudomonadota > Alphaproteobacteria > Sphingomonadales > Sphingomonadaceae > Erythrobacter. The sequence goes on along the minus strand of JBCBKF010000167.1, from coordinate 5,459 downwards.
GCGCGCCACGACAGCGAAGGCAGATAGCGCGCCGCAATGCAGAAAACCGCCCTCGCCCTCGCGAACAGGATCGAGGATCGCAATCTTTGCGCCCGTCTGCGAAATGTTGAGCAAGATGCAGGCATGCGTACGCTCGATTGCAACGAAGCGGGCCGGAAGACTCACCCGCAAACGCGCTGCGCCGCGCCGCCCGATGGCGTTGCACTCTTGGCCATTCGCGGCGCTGTGCAGTTGGCGCTCAGCCTGGTCAAGCGCTTCGAGAAACGCGGCGAGTTGCTCTTTTTCCGAACGGCCTTCATTGTCGCTCGGCTCGGTCCAGTAAGCGACCGCTTCGCGCAGGTGCGCGGGTTCCCCATCTGCAGGCTCGCCGCCGTCCTCGAATGGTTCATCTCGATCAAGGAAATGACGTTCCGTCATGCTTTGATCCGCGACCGACCCGCGGTATCGACGCGGCAGGTAAGGCTAAAGCTCAACCACACAGGCAGGTTCGCCATGATCACCGCCACCAGGCCGAAAGCCAGGCGCAGGCCGCCAGCCAGTTTCTCGATGAGATCAACAACGCTGCGCATGTGACAACCGCTCTACTGCACCCACACTCGGCTTCGGGGAAGAAAGAGAGTACTCAAGAATGGTTAATATGGGGTTAGGCACTTTTGCGCGGCGCCCGTCCATCCTGCGACAAACCAGTTTTGCGACACCAAGTTTGGGCATGTCCTAGTTTTACGACCGCCAATTTCGTGACATGCCAGGCCAGCGTGATCGGCATAGGCCGATAATCGGTGCCAATCACTGGGTTGGGTAAGCCTGCGGTCGGAAATTAAGCCTGCGACCCGGACTTACTTCGCAATCTCCTCTAGCTGCACCGCCTTGCCGTAATCGAGCCGTTGGCCATCGGTGAAGAAGGTTTCCCACACCACGCCATCGGGATCGCGGGTCCAGCTCTTGAACGAATGCGCATAGCAGCACTGTATCTCGCCCTCGTGGAAGGTCGGCTGATCTGCCTTTGCGATGCGCGAGCGCACGTCTTCGAGTTCCGCTTCGTCATCAACCTGCAGGCCCAGATGGCTGACCCCGGTGCCGCTGGAACACGTGGTTTCCGGTTCGATCGAGAAGTTGATGCGGGGATCCTCGAGCATCCATTTTCGATAGTCAGGCTCGCTCACCGAAGGTTCAGCCCCAAAAATCTCGCTGTAGAAGCGGGTGGAGTGCTCAAGGTCGGCAACGCGCAAATTGACGTGAAAACGCTTCATGAAAGGTCTCCTGTTTCGAACTGTTCGACGATTTCGGACGTCACTGCGTCTCCCGCGCAGCAATTTTGCAAAAGGAACGCGATGAGCGAGCGCATCGCGCCAAAGTCGGCGGAGTAGATGATCGAGCGCCCCTCGCGACGCTCGGCAATCATGCCGCTCTGCTTGAGCGCGGAGAGGTGGAATGAAAGCGAGGAGCGCGGAATGCCCAACCGCTCGGCCAGAGCGCCAGCAGCCAGACCCGAACAACCTGCCTCGACCAGCTCGCGAAAAACACTGAGCCGGTGCGTCTGCGCAAGAGCCCCCAGCGCGGTCACCGCGCGATCGAGATCGGACTCGGATGAAACAGCCATTTCCATATTTCTAGAATTATCGAAATGAGAGTGCTTGTCAAGCGGCATTGATGCTCAGGAGCGCTTTTCAGCCATCGCTTTCTTCCAGAAGGCCGTGCTTCTTAATCGCATGGCGCAGCTGGTCATAGCTCAAGCCCAAGGCCTTGGCCGTTTGCCGCTGATTCCAGCGGTGCTTGCCCAGAGCGTGCTCGACGATGGCGCGTTCGTGATTGTCCACCGCGCTGCGCAGATCGTCTATTTGATCGAGGTCCAGGCCCGCTGCCGGTCCCGGCGGCGCTGCGGCGGCCGCCGGCGACGCAGCAGCAGCCGATGAACTGGGCGCTTTTCTGGTGGCGGGTGCGCGCGGCTTCCAAGGGCTTTCAAATGGATCGAACTGCACATGCGCGACCGGGGTGTCGGGATCATCCCAGCGATAGACCGCCCGCTCCACCACGTTGCGAAGCTCGCGCACATTGCCGGGCCAGGGGTAATTCTCGAACTGTTCTGAAACGTGCTGCGCGAAACCGGGCCAGTCCAACCATCCAAGCTCGGCCGCCATGCGCCGCCCGAAATATTCGGCCAGCACCGCCACATCACCCTCACGCACGCGCAGGGGAGGCAAAGTGATGACCTCAAAGCTCAATCGATCGAGCAAGTCGGCGCGAAATTCGCCGCTATGCGCCAGGGCAGGCAAGTCATCATTGGTCGCGGCAACGATGCGCACATCGACCCGCACCGGGCGCGAGGAACCAATGCGGGTGACCTCGCCATACTCGACCGCGCGCAACAGGCGCTCCTGCGCGCCCATCGACAAAGTGCCCAGTTCATCGAGAAACAAGGTGCCTTTGTCGGCTTCTTCGAACCGTCCTACGCGCACTTTGGTAGCACCTGTAAACGCGCCGGCTTCGTGACCGAATAACTCCGCTTCGATCAAGGTCTCGGGCAATGCGGCACAATTCATGGTGACGAGCGGTTCGTCCCAGCGTGTGGATAGGCGATGAAGACGCTCTGCAATCAATTCCTTTCCGGTCCCGCGCTCGCCGATGACGAGGACGGGGCGCTCCATCGGCGCGGCGCGGCTGGTGCGCTCGACCGCATCGAGAAATGCGCTGGACTGGCCGATAAACTGGTTTTCGCGCTCCACTCTGTTCCCCCGGCCCTATCCCTCCAAGATGGCCAACATATAGGAATTTTTCCCAAGCCTTGGCAATAAAAACCGTATCGAATGCTTGATTAGCCGGCGAAACGCCCGGAATTCTCGTATTTCTCGAGTTTGGCACACCGTTTGCAATCTGTTGGGCAACACAAGGAAATATGCCGACACCACGCTCCGCATGGCGTCGTCCAACAAATGGAGGACCAGCAAAATGTATGACCGTCAATTCTTCAACAGCAAGCTTGGACAAGCTGCACTTGCCAGCGTTTTGGCGATGACCGCGATGATCGCGCTCACTTCGCAGTTCCAGGCCAGCCCCAGCGGCTTTGCCTCGACCCTCGAGCTCGCTGTCGCGGTGGAGATGGCGTAAGCCACAAGATGACCGATACCAAGTCGCCTTTGACCAATCCCTTAGGGCCGGAGCGCTCAGTCCCCGATAATGGCGGTGTGTCCTTTGAACATGGCAACACCGCCGCTCCGGCCCGTCCCTCTGCGCCAGCTGACCTCAGCCCGCTGCGCACGTCGGCACGGATGGGCAAGCTCTCGCGCCTCGATGCAGAAATTGAGAGCTTGCGTCGCAGCCCCACTCCGACGCAAGCTCGTTCGCAACACACGCATGCAGAGCCAGGTCAGCGCACCACCAACCCGTTCCTAGATGGAGTAGCCTTCATGGGCATTTTCAGCCGCACACGCGATATCATCGCTGCCAATTTCAACGACATGCTCGACAAGGCGGATGATCCTTCGAAGATGATCCGCATGATCATCCTCGAAATGGAGGAAACCCTGGTCGAGGTCCGCGCCAGCGCAGCCCGCACAATCGCCGATCAAAAGGAAATGCATCGCCACGTAGTCAAGCTTGACAAGCTCGAGGCAGACTGGGGTGAGAAGGCGCAGCTGGCACTGTCGAAGGATCGCGAAGATCTGGCACGCGCTGCTCTGGTTGAGAAGAAGAAAGCGGCGGGCATGGGCGATCAGCTCAAGGCTGAAATCGCGGTGCTCGATGACGCGCTGCGCGCTTACGAGGCCGATATCGCCAAGCTGCAGCATCGCCTGCGCGAGGCCCGCAGCCGCCAGTCGGCCATCTCTGCACGCCTCGAAAGCGCGGAAAACCGTGTCAAGCTGCGCACGCTGATGAGCACGGAGCGCACCGATGAGGCGCTTGCCCGCTTTGACCAGCTCGAACGCAGGGTCGACTACGCCGAAGGCCGCGCCGAAGCGCTCGATATCGCGCAAGGTGGCCCGAGCCTGTCTGATGAAATCGCCGCGCTCGAAGGCTCTGATGCCATCGATGACGAACTTGCACAGATGAAAAAGGCGCTAGGTAAAGGCAGCGCCAAGAAAGGGGAATAATGCTCGACGATCTGGTACCCATCTTCGTTGTCGGGATGCTGTTCATCGGCTTGCCGTGGATTATCCTGCACTATGTCACGCGCTGGAAGACCGCCGCGACAATCACCTCAGACGACGAAGTGCTGCTTGAGGAACTCTACAACCTCGCCAAGCGCCTCGATGAGCGTATGGACACCGTGGAACGGCTCGTCGCCTCCGACGATCCCAGTTTCACCCCGGTCAAGCGGCTTCAGGCTGATCAGGAACAGGACAACCAGCAACTGCGTGAACTCGAAATCATGATGCAGGAAAAGAAAGGACAACGCCCGTGAACTCGCCCCGTACCAAACTCTATCGCGACAAGCACAATGGCAAGATCATGGGCGTGTGCGCTGGTGTTGCCGAATATACCGGGATCGATGCGATCTGGATCCGCCTGGGCGTGGTCGCGCTCACGATCGGACTTGGGTGGCCGCTGCTTGCCTACTTCGTTGTCGGGATGATCCTGAACAAGAAGCCGCCTTATCTTTATCGTGACGAAGGCGAAGAGAAATACTGGCAGCGCGTGCGCCAGAGCCCGAAGCGCACAGCTCGTGAAATCCGCGCCAATTTCCGCGACATTGACCGCCGCCTTGCCGCTGTCGAGGCGCACTATGTGAGCAGCAATCCGCGCCTGACCGCCGAAATCGATCGGCTGCGCTAAGGCATTATCGTTATCGCGGGACGCGCCGCTGAACGGACATATTTTAAACAGGAGGGTATTGTGGGTGAACTGATTGGACTGGTGGCGGTGATCGCGCCCTTCCTGATGGTGGTCGGGATTATCTGGATCAACAAGCAGAAGTCTCTGGAGGAGAAAAAGCTGGAGGCTACCGCTTCGCTTAGCGCTGAGAAAGCGGCGCAATATGCCTCCCACGTCCAGCAACTCGAAGACCGGGTGCAGGTCCTTGAGCGCATCGTCACCGATCGCGGCTACGACGTTGCCACGCAAATCGAAGCGCTGCGCGATACCCGTGAAACCGACGCCGCCAACACCGGCATCCCCCTCGACTTTGGGAACAAGGAGAAAGCCTGATGGAAAACCTTTTGACAACAGAAGCCCTGATCTTTCTTGGCAGCATCGCCATTGGCGGCTGGGTCTTCACCACGTGGCTGCGGGTCAAGAATGGCTATCCGCTCGAAGGATCCTGGGGCCAGACAATCAAGCCGGTGACCGACAACGAGGCCAAGCAACGCGTCGCGCTGCTGACCCAGGAAAACGCCGAGCTGCGCGCCGAACTGGGTTCGGTCAAGGATCGGCTTGCCAATGTCGAGCGCATTGTCACCGATGGCGGCTATGGCCTGGGCAGCGAAATCGAAGCGCTGCGCCAAGGCTCGCTTGAAAACCGCAAG
>JBCBKF010000166.1:0-5884 GCA_038522255.1 Pseudomonadota bacterium | reverse complement strand
CAACGGGGGCGTTGCTCATCTTGTCCGTGTTGAGCGCCCCCGTTGCCAATGCTCAAACCAAGGAAGACGCGCAAAAACTGCTCAAGCAGGCGGACAAGGATCGCGATGGCAACATCACGTGGGACGAAATGCTGACGATGCGAAAAAGCATCTTCGTTCGGCTGGATCGCAATCAGGATGGCTTCGTCGACAAGAGCGATCGACCAAGCTTTTTTGGTGGCCAGTTCGACAAGGCGTTCGAACGATTCATCGCCTTCGACACCGATGGCGATGAGCGCGTCTCACGCCAAGAGTTGCTTGATGGCGAGGCGCCGGTGTTCGAAACGGGAGACACCAATGGGGATGGCGTGCTGTCCCAATCCGAAATCGCCGCCCTCAAAGGCTCTCAATAACGACCCTGCAACGTCAGGGTCGCGTCAGCTCCGCTCGGCGATCACCACCCTCAAATTGATAGACCGTATTTATGCCCGACGCCCAAACCTATGGCCCCTTTTTACTGGTCGCTGCTATCGTTGCCCTGATCGAATTCGCCTGGCGCAAACGCAGCGGGCGGGGCTACGACATAGGCGCGCTTGGCGGACATATCGGGATTATGATCGGCTTGGGTCTGTCGCGGGCGGCCACCGGGTTCGTCATTGCAGGCGCTCTTTTCGCCGCGCATCATTTTGCCCCGGTGAAATGGGACCTCGCCGACTGGCGCAGTTGGGCCGTCGGGTTCTTCGTGCTCGAATTCTTCTATTACTGGCAACACCGATACAGCCATGAAGTGCGTTGGGGGTGGGCCTCGCACAGCGTCCACCATTCAACCAATGAATTCACGCTACCAGCGTCTCTCCGGCTGAGTTGGCTCAGCACCTTTTCGCTGTCCTGGCTAGTCTATGTTCCGATGGCGCTGATGGGCTTTAGCCCGATCCTCATTATTGCTCTTCTGGCGGTCAACCTGCGGTTTCAATACTTCTTGCACACTGAGGCCATCGGCAGGCTTGGCCCGCTCGAATGGGTCTTCAACACACCTTCGCACCACCGTGTTCATCACGGATCGAACCCAGCCTATCTCGACAGGAATTATGGCGGGGTCCTGATCATTTTTGATCGCCTGTTTGGGACCTTCGCTGAAGAACAAGAGAATAATCCGGTTGTCTATGGCCTCACCAAAAGGCTCGAAAGCAACAACCCGTTCGTGATCATTTTTCACGAATGGATCAACATGGGCCGGGATATTCGGCGGGCTAGGACAAGAGGCGAGGCCTTACGCGCGGCGTTGGGGCGGCCATCCGACCCCGCGCCGGTAAAACGGGTGGAGACTGCCCCATCGTACCAGTCCACCATGCCTCCTTTCTCCCTTCAACGCCGCACATCGCTCAAACATCCGCCTGACTGAAAACACACCCCTCAGCCTGCGGGCAGAGCCCCCCACCCCAGCGCGCACTCGCGTTAGGTGCGCGGGCGCCCTGCCTCACACCCATCCCAACCCCGAACCCCAACCCAAACACGCCCCGCCGTCGGGGCTTCAGGAGAACCATCTTGCGCCTTCCCCTCTTCACCGCGAGCCTGTGTCTTATCGCTGCACCGCAAGCTGCCTTTGCCCAGGACGATTACGAGGACTGGGGGGATGGTCCTCCCGGCAAGTTTGCCTTCAGCCTCATCGTAGCCGCCACCGAAAGCGAGGTCGTTCTGACCGATAGCGAGGTTACGCTGCCCGAGGACGCCGACTTGGGTGATTTCGAGGTCACGCTTGCCGAAGATGTCAAAGTCTCGAACACCTTTGTTGGCGCTTCAGTCGGATACCGGGTTTTCGAGTTCCTCGAGATCAACGCCCAGGCCGGTTTCATATCAACCAGTTCCGATTTGGGCCTGAGCATCAACGGCACCCCATCCGACACCTTCCCAATCACCTTTGATGAGCCGATTTCACTGCAAAGCGAAGTTTCAACTTCGGCTGATGGGTATTCTCTGGGCGTGGGTGCAACTGGGTTTCTGCCCGTCGCCACAATCGGCGAGAGCGCGCTGGTGGGCTATGCCAGCTATCAGCATATCTGGAACGAATTTTCAGACGAAGGCATCTCGGTCGACATCGGGCGCGTATCCACTGGTCTGCTCTTCCCGGTCTCGCCACAGAGTGAGGGCAAACCGATTTTCCGCATCGGCACAACCTATGTGGACACGAGCCGAACCCTTGAGCGCGGTGCGCAATTTGGCGGGGAAGAAATTTTGGTTCGAGCCACTCAGGAAACTGAAGACCCCTGGTTTGGCGAAGTCGGCATCGCTTTTCCCGCCTCGCGGCGTGTCCTGTTGAATGCTGGCGTTTCGGTTCAGACCACAGGCGATGTTTCGGTTCTGGGGACGATCACCTTTCGGCCCTGAGGTGTGAGCGGGGGCACCGATTGGCGTGCCGATATCGCTTGGGGCCCGCGCGACAAAAAGATGCAATCGAGCAAATCGGCGGCAATGTCGCGCAGCAAGGCATCGGGGATGATTGCGTACCCCTGCTCTGCCCGATGCGTGCCTGCCCCCGACCCCTGAAAGCAATAGTGCCCCATTTGCCCCATGCCCATCGCCAAAGCGGGGCCGCGCGGTGCCCCAAGCATCGCACTGTTCACACCCTGCCTCCATCCGAACGCCCCCACACAATCAAGGATAACACCCCCTATGACCGTCCAGCCAACAGGGCGCGCTTGCGTCCTCACGCTCACCGCCATTCTGATGGCGAGCGCCGCGCCCGCGCCATTGCTCGCACAGCGCGTTATCTCAGAGGAGGAGAGCGATCCGGTCCGCACCTCGGATGATGGCGATGTGACCATCCTTGAAGAAGCCGAGCTCGACGTGGTTGGTGCAGATCCGATCACCATTGATTCAAACAACAGCGTGACCATCGAAGAAGATGCAATCGTACAAGCCGATGATGCCAATGGCCGTGCCGGAGTCGCGATCACTGCGGGCACGGACGTCGATTTTGACAATGCCGGGCAAATCCTGGTCACCGAGGACTTCGTTGCCGAAGATGACGATTTCAACGGCATCGCCGATGGCCCCATCGCCGAGGCTTCCAACCGTTACGGCATTCGCGTGCTGCCAGGCGATGAAACAACCGGCACGATCGTAAACAGCGGCGATATCACTGTGGAGGGCCTCTCCTCTTTCGGGATCAGTATCGAGGATGATTTCACCGGGACGATCGAAAACAGCGGTGACCTGCTTGTCATAGGCGACGAAAGTATTGCGATTTCCACTCAGTCGATCAACGGCGACCTTATCCTGGGCGGCAGTGTCCGCTCGGTTGGCGAAGGAGCGCAGACGGTACTGATCGACGGCGATATCTCCGGCGCCCTGACAGTCAACGGCACCGTATCCAGCAGTTCCAGCTTTACCAACGACGATGGCTTCACGCTCTCGCTCTCGCGCTCTGACCTGCGCGAGGGCAAGGCGGCGGTCGAAGTGCGCGGCAATGTCGATGGGGGGATCATCCTGGAAGGTCGCCCGTTCGACGATGATCCTGACAACGATGATGAAGACGGCGATGGGATCGACGATCTCGAAGAAACCTTGGGCCGGATCACAACCAATAGCGAAGCCCCCGCGCTGCTGATCGGTTCGGCCGAGGACATCACCATTGGCACGGTCGAGGGGCGCGATGGCACGAGTTCGCTGGTCATCGATGGCTCGATCAGTTCCTCATCGGTCTATAGCTCGTTCGATGCGAGCGCGATTGTCATTGGTGGTCAGGGCGGGACGGTTGATCTTCCCGGCGGCATCGGCGTGTCAGGATCCGTGACGGCGCGCACGATCGATTCCTCAGCCGTCGGCATTCTGATCAATGAGGGCGTCAATGCACCTGTGCTCAACAATTCGGGCAGCGTGTCAGCTGAGCTCAGCTCTTCGGGCGAAGGCTCGGTAATCGCGGTTCAGGACCTTTCCGGTACGCTGACAACGATCAACAATTCCGGCTTTATTACCGCAGATGGCTCCAACGAAGACACAGCGATCGCACTGGATCTGAGCGCCAACACAAGCGGAGTTACAATTACCCAATTCCTTAACGATCGCGACGCGGAAACCCGCGCCGAGCTGGAAGAGGACGAGGACTACGACTTCGAAAATCCAGCGGTTTTCACCTCGATCACCGGCGATATTGTGACGGGCAGCGGGGACGACACGATCGACATCCAGACCGGCATCGTGCGCGGCGACACCTTTCTTGGGGCAGGCGATGACAGCGTCTCCTTGTCGGATAACACGCTCTATGATGGCGACATTTTCTCAGGCTCGGGAGACTTTACGCTCACGCTTTCCGATGAAGCGCGCTTTGAAGGCACCGTCAACGCGGCCAATGAAAACGCCAGTGTCGTGATTTCGGATGAGGCGCTGTATTCAGGCACATTCGAAGACGCCGACAATCTGAGCGTCACGGTCGAAGGCGGCACGCTGGAAGCGCCTGAGGGCGAAACGCTGGTGTTTGACGAATTGTTGGTGGGGTCCGAAGGCGTCATCGCCGTCACCATCAACGAGGATGATGACGTGGCGTCAGGTTTTGCGGTTACGCAGGCCACGTTCGAAGATGGCGCACAGGTATCCGCAGACGTTCAATCTATCACCGGGGTCGAGGGATCCTACACCATCGTGACCGCCGACGAGATAGACGGCACACCCGAGCTCGACTTTGCCGGCGAAGCTCTGCCTCTGCTGTTCACCGGCGAACTGGTGACCACGCCGACAGACATCACACTCGATTTGAGGCGCAAGTCCGCTGAGGAACTGGGCCTGACCCAGCCGCAAAGCCAGGCGTATGATGCACTGCTGGATCAGGCGCTGGAAGTGGACTTGCTGGAACAAAGCTTTCTCGGCGCGCAGGACGAGGCCGCGTTGCAAGAGCAGTTTGAAGGCTTGCTGCCTGACTATGCCGGCGGCACGTTCGACTTCGTCACCCGCGCCTCGCGTCAGTTCACCCGCAATCTGACCGATGCAAAGGCGTTCTACGACATCAGCCCGGTAGGCGGCTGGCTTGAGCCGATCTATTTCGAAGGGTCCAAGGACACCGGAGAAACCGCCGCCTTCACCAATGATGGCTGGGGCATCAGCGCCGGGATCGAACGCGACTTCGGCTTTGGCTATCTGGGTATCGGCTTTGGTTATGTCAGCGGATCGGTGACCAATACGGACCGCCAGGACATTTCCAGCAGCGTCATTGAGTTGAGCGGCCACTGGCGCATGCGAAGCAACGATTTCTACGCCTTTGCAAAGGTCTCGGGGATGCGACCGTCTTTTTCATCCACCCGCTCCTTTATCGGCGAGATTGATGAAACCGAGTTCGGCTACACGACCCTTGGCGATTGGGATGGCCTTGCAGCATCCGCTGCGGGCGGGGTGTCTTACAATCTCGACGTGAACCGGTCTTTCAGCCTGCGTCCCAAGGCGACGTTGGATTACTTCTGGCTGCGCGAAGACAGCTATCAAGAGGAAGGCGCGGAGGAGATCGACCTATCGGTTGAAGAGCGCACGAGCAGCGCAGCGACCGGAACCGTTTCGCTGGCAGGCAGCTATCGGCTTGGCCGACAGGGCCGCGACAACACGCCGTTGACAATCGAGCTGGAAGCGGGCTGGCGGTCGGTCCTGCTGGATGATCTGGGTGAGACAACCGCCTCGTTCCTGGATGCCGATCCGTTCACGATCACTCCCGAAGCGCTGAGCGATGGATGGGTTTCGGAAGCGCGGATCAAGTTCGGCGGTCTCGATTATCTCTGGCAGCTTGGCGTGGGCGCGGAGCAGATCCAGGGCGATATCGACATCTCAGCCCGGTTCTCGCTGTCGGTCGCGCTCTAGGAACGTGCTTGGTTTAGAAACACCCCGACAAGCCGAGCTTTTTGACATTTCGCAAAGACGGGAGTGA
>JBCBKF010000165.1:0-5898 GCA_038522255.1 Pseudomonadota bacterium | reverse complement strand
GCCTTCGAGCGAGGCAAAAACCGCATCGTGATCGGTTTTAATGAGGGCGGGGTATTCCATTGTCGTCTCCTTGACATACCGTCTAAAAGACGTACATTAGAAGCATAGAGACCCCGCCTGATGAGCCTTCTTCGTCAGTCATTTTGCCAAGGAGACGACAATGGAATACCCCGCCCTCATTAAAACCGATCACGATGCGGTTTTTGCCTCGCTCGAAGGCGAGACATATGGCATTCGATTCCCGTACTCAGCGGAAGCCGTAGCCTACGCCAAGCAAAGCTTGAAAGCTCCGCGATTCGACCGCCAAAATAAAGTGTGGCGCGTCAAAAAGCGCTGGCACAAATCGCTGCCCGAGATTCTTGAGGGGCTTGCCCACATCGCTCATGCAGCCGATGCGCTCTCCACTGAAATCGAGAATATAAAGCGTCATGAGGCGCACGCCGCCGATGCATCGGGGCGCGCTGCTATCGAGTCGATGCAGCCATTTAAACGCGGCATCACGATTGATATTCGTGGTGGCGACACCATTGTCGTCACGACGGCGTATCATGAGGAAATCGTCAGCTTTTTCCGCAGCTTAGGCGGTAAGTGGGACCGCCCGACACGGTCTTGGAAGCTGCCTTTGGCGGCAGGCAGCCGCATCGCCGAATACCGTGACCGCATCCGCGATTGGCACAATGAAGCGGTGAAGGCCGAGACTTCAAAGCAACGACCGGTGCGCCAATCTAATCGCTTTATTGCGTCGACCGCCGGCGTACCGAAATCGGGCGACGTGGTAAAAGTCCATGGACAATGGGTCACCATCACCAACGCCGGCAAGCCATTTCGCGCTGACGAAAACACAGCCAGCATCGGTGGGCCGATTGGTATCGAAGGTGAATGGGTGTGCTACGTGTACTATGAAATCGCGACCGACGAGCAAGCTCGAGAAGCCGAAGCCGACGAAGCGAAACGCCAAAGCAATTGAGGATTGGACAGACAACGGAACCCCGGTACGCGCCCAGCGCTGCCGGGGTTTTTCACGCCACACGCCGCCCTCAGCGTTGGCCCTGCCGAGGGCAGATGCCCGCCCCACCCGATGCTGACACACCGGGCCTTCTTTGGGGCGGGCGGTGCACGAACCTTTGCCAAGGAGCGCACACACAAGTTGTTACCATCATTGCCGCTTGCGGGCTACACGGCCGCTTTACATTGCGTATATTGCGCATTAAATTGTACGTATCGGATTTTTGAGAGAGGTCGACGACGACAATGGCTGATACAGACATCGAGATGACGACCCTGATCGCACGCGCGCTCTACATCAGGCGGCGCGGGCTTGAAGAGGACATCGCGGGCGCAGCGCTCGCCGTGCTGCGCACCAACACCATGACGGGTGTGCATGACGATGACCTTGCGCTCGACGAGGCACGCGGCGCGCTCAATGAAATCATGGCGCTCACAGTCGCCGACATGCCGCCGCCGACTGACCTCACGCACGTGCTCATCGAGACGATCGTGCAGCGCCCCGATCTGCCACCGGCGACGCAAGCGCAGGTTTGGCAAGAGATTGGGATTAATCCGCACCGTGGCCGCGGCTACATGAGCCGCCAGGCGCACGCGCTTGATTGGCCGATCTGGTACGCGCTGCGGGAAAAGGCGCTGTCCACATGATGTAGCCCGGCGCTCTTGCGCCGTGAGGTCGGTCAGGGGATTGCGCGGATCATCTCCGCCGCCCCCTTTTCGGCGAGGCGTTTCATGTCTGAGAGCGCTTCTTCATTTGACGCCAGAAAATCGGGAATGCGGTCCATCGACGGATCGCTTGCTTGGTAAATCAGCGCTGCGGCGCCAGCCGTGCCGATTATATCTTCGATTTCTTTCCCTGCTTCGCCCGCAATTGTTACGACCCACCCTGCCCTACAATGCGCAGTGCCGCACTCTTTATGCCAATAATCCATGTCTAGGGCACCGGGCTGCAAAGCCGCTTGATAAACAGCGGTGTGGATGTTTTCGATGACCGGGATTTCAAAATCAAAACGAGCGCCGCGCACATCGGGGCGATCGTCAGCATTAGAGCCCAAGCAATAGAAAGTAGATCCAAACCAACTAGCTCCGCGGAAATCAGCATTGCGCAGATCCGCGCCAAAAAAGACGGCGTCGCGAAGATCAGAGCCACAAAATTTGGCGCCGCAAAGAGTCTTTTCGCGGAAATCAGCGCTGCGAAGATCGTGGCCACGGAAATCAGCACCTTCAAGCGTCGCAGCATCAATTCTTGCTAATACTTCGCCTGTGGCCCGAGATTTAATCTCGATCATGTCAAAACGCTCCTTCCTTCTTCAAAGCCTGCGCCGCCTCGAACTCGTGTGTCTCTTGCCAAGCGTTCATCCAAGGCTGGCGCGCAGGTCAGCTTAGGGCCGCGCGAAGGTTGCGGGCGTCCTCTGTCATGCGATCGGTGATGTAGGTGATCAAGCGTAGCTGAGCCGCGCTCGGATCAGCCTCGACAAGCGCGATCAGCCGCAATCCACATTCGATGCGGTCAAGGTGCATTTCCGCGTCAGACGGGAATCGCTCGCACCAACGGCGCGTGGTAACAACGTCAACAGCTTCAGTCATGGGCCCTCTCCATGGTTGGGGTTAGGCCCGGCTCGGGATGGCTAGATCCCTTGCCGGGTCGATCTTAGGTTCTAAACGGATGCTTTCGCCCCTCCCAGAACCCACTCTTCAAGCCCGGCAGAAGCAGATAGGCTTGAACATTCACATACCAGCCCTGACCGTCAGACCGGCGCACAAGGTACAGGGACTCAAGCTCGGCAGCGATCGGAGCGTCCGACGGGATGATAACAGCGATCGCCTTTGCGTTGCGCGGATTTTCGGGCTCCCGCTCTAGGCGCAAGCCGTACTCAAGGCCCTCCGCATCGCACTTTGCCGCGCCGCGCACGAACGCCATCGCATCATCCTTGCGGCGATAAATTCCCGCGACCTCGAATTGCGGTTGGATCTGGCGCCACTGCCCTGGAGGTCGAGGGCGATTCGTGCGCGGGTACATTGCGATCTCAGGAAACATTCTTCTTCCGGGTTGCCTGGACGCCCCGCGCCGCCAACGCCTCAGCTATCAGCTCCCGGATCACACTTGATCGATCAGGGCTATCCAGGCGGTGCGATGCTATCTCATCTATGGCACCGATCATCGGTTCCGGAAACCTCACCATCACTGGCTGCATCAGCGGACGATCGCCCTTCGTCGGGCGGCCCCGTTTTTTCGTCTGATCTTTTGGCGTTGTCATAACGCTATTTATTGTAGCTCAAAGCATCTCCATCAATTCACGAAAATGTGATCGATCCGCTTGCGCTTTCCTCTTTATTTTTGTAACTCATTGCATTACATTAAGGGTGTCGGACGGGGATGGTGCCCGGTCCGGTGAGCAACCAATGGAGGACTACATGCTCGACTTAAGCGAACGCGCTGACGGCTTCGGTTTCTACTATGGGAGTGGCACCGGCGCTTCCGGTCATCGGTACTCGGTCAACCTGCTGCCGCCTGAAGAGATCTGGGAAGGCGACATCAAGCCCAAAGAGATCTGCGACTTGTGGGTGGCCCTGATCGACGGGCAGACGATCGCCAAGACAGAGACCGTCGAAGAAGCCGATCAAGCGCTACGCGCCAAGCTTAAGACCCTCTAGCTCGCGAAACCTAGCCGGGGCCTCGGCCCCGGCGATGGTCGGCCAGACGTGGTGGTCTGGTCCTGACGAAGCAGCCAAACAAAATGCAATGGAGCATGACGATGACGAACCTGAACGACCTGGACCTGACAGCACTGTCCAACGACGAACTCACACGCCTTGAAGTCGCGATCAACCGGCTACGCCAGGACATCACGATGGAGCGCATGGATCGCGATTATCCGATCCCACGCGGCTGGAGTTTCGAAGCGAAGATGGTGGTGGCTTGACGGTCAGACGGGCCTGACAGGCAAAGGAACGGCGCCGCTTTTTGAAGGGCTGGTGAGGCCCACGGCGCCGTTCCCTGAGCAGCCGACCTGGAGGGGCCGACAAAAATGGAAGGATCGCGATCGACCGTTTGCGAGACGGTCGCTCCCGGCCCTGCCGGAACCGGCGACAGGGTGGCCACCCTGAGATCGACGGTTAAATGCGTAGCATGGAGCAAGCTCGCATGATTCTACTTAGCACAGGCCTCAGGGTCTCCGCAATGCTGTGCGGATCAGCCCTGATCGCGACCCAGGTGACCTTGAATGTTGAGCATCTGGGCCAGGTCAACGCCTTCTCCGGGCTTGGCCTCGCAGCAATCGTCGTGCCGATCTCGATGGCGATTGCTGTCCCCGCGATGGAACACTGTTGGAATGAGCGCCGCTACGCGGCAGCGTGCGTGGCGCTCATTGTGATCCTCTGCGGTGTGTCGCACACAATGGTCGTGGCGCTTGAGCGGGGCGCCCACGGCCGTGATGTGACAGCCGCAGCGAAGTCCAACCACGGCTACGAGCTGGCGAAGATGGCTCACACCAACGCGACCGCACGCGTGGCTGAGCTGGAAGGGCGCCTGACGCAGGAGCGCAAGACGGGATGCGGTCCACGGTGTCGGGCGCTGCAAGCCTCGCTCTCAGACGCCCGCGCACGGGCCGACGAGACGCAAGCCAAGCTTGCCCAGATCGGGGCTCCCGTCGATGAGGACAGCATGGCCAAGCGCTACGGCACCGTGGCCCACCTCATCGACCTCTGGCATCCCCTCCTGCTTCCGCTTGCGCTGGAGCTTGGCGGGCTGATGCTGGTCGGGTTCGCGCTGCATCGAGGTGGCGCGCAACCCCAACGTCGGAGTGCTGCGGTGGTGCCGCTGCCGCAGTCAAAACACGACGAGGCGATCAAGCAGGTCCGGTCACTGGCGGACAAACTTGGACGCAAACCGACTCTGCACGAGGTGGTCACAGAGACGGAATTACCACGAACCACCGCATGGCGGGCGCTCAAGTCCGCCGCATGATGCAAGCCCCGGCCAGCGCCACGCTGCCGGGGCTTTTTTCTTGGGGTTTAATCCAAACAGTTTCCGAGGTTTCCAGATTATTCCAATAATGAAATCAGTACGTTAGCGGTTATGACGCATGAGGGCCAATCTAATTATGATGCATCGATTTACAGTTTAGAAACGCCCCGGAATGCGTTGGAATTTATCGGGACGATTTGCGACAAAGGTCATACAAGGACGATAATGCCTCAAGCGCTTGCGTCTTTCTGGCATCAATAACCATGGCATCGCCAGTCAGTTTATCCCGGCCTTGAATGTCCGCGGGAAGCACGAACTTTGCCTTTGCCGCGCGTCGAATATAACGCGGTATTGGCGGGCAGTTACCTTTTCGCATGATTGCGACGCCGGCTGGGACCAGCGGCATGGGCTTTTTCAAATCAGGTGCTTTAGGCGCCGCCGCGCACCCGCCCAAAAAAACGCTCATCAGTATCATCCGGTTGCGCTTCATCATGGGCCGATCTCCACCGGGAGCAGGGGGCCAGCGACAAGAAGTGGTGTTTCGGCACCGACGCAATCAAACGCGCCCAGCCACTGAAACAGATAACGGCCTCTTGGAATGTGCGGGCCTGCGATTGCCGAGCCTTCACCAATTTTAAAGACCGAGGTCGCCGGCCATTGCGTTACGCGACCGATTATTAATTGGTAATAAGTCCCTACTTTGCGGCCTTCGGCATTCAGTACATAAAGGCGGTAGGCGATATCACCACGCCCCTTAGGCGGATGACACCCCGCGCGTTTGATGTACTGCGCGCGGTAACGGATCTCACCGCCACGCGGGATCACGCCGCTTAGAATTTGCGCATGACGCCACACGATCGGTGGACGGCCATCAACCACCGCGCCGCGCCCCAATTTGTAGATCAGCGGCGCGATCATGAGGATGA
>JBCBKF010000164.1:0-5901 GCA_038522255.1 Pseudomonadota bacterium | reverse complement strand
AGCCTGTGAGCGCCCGAGCAGACTGATGCACTAGTCAATCGCTGGCACGTCAACGCGCAGCGAGTTCCCGCAGACTTCTCGAGCGTTCAGTCGGCTCACCAGTGCGGCGGTGCCCACAGGCCTGAATCTTATCCTCGCGATTGGCCTGAGCGGTGGCCGGAACCTTTTTAAGCTCATCGACAAAGGCTTTTACTTTTGCGGTGCGGTGAAGATCGACATGGGTGACCACCCAGACAGGCAAACGCCAGTCGTCGAGTGAGGGCACCGTCTCGGTCAACCAGGCAACGTTGCGTCCGAGGAAATAGGGGAGAAAACCTGCACCGAGGCCGGAAAGCACCGCGTCATTGGCGCTTTGTACGGATGAGGAGGATAAGACGATTTGTTCGTCCCCGATGTTCTCTTCGATCCAGTTTGAAACGGCGGGCCCATAGACAGGCTCTTCGCACTTCACGAAAGGATCACATAATCGCGGCGTCATGTGAGGTTCGGAAATGTGCGGGTGCTGTTGTGCCGAATGGAAAAGGCCTATCCGAAGCTTGGCGAAGGGTCTTACGACATAATCGGGATTGTCGGGCGGTTGGCCAAGTGTCAGCGCGACATTCGCTTCGCCATATTCAAGCTTTAGCACCTCCTCGCTCGGCTTGAAGCGGACCGCAACGGATGGATGCTTCGCCTTGAACGATCGCACTGCCTGAAACACCAAATGATCCAATAAGGCCGGACAGGAAATAATGAATTCCCCGCCGAGCCCTTGATCGCAACTTTGCGCTTTTACGAGAAACGAGCGAAACTGATCGTCCGATTGTTCGGCAACCATAATCAGGTTCTTGCCTAATTCAGTTGGCGTGTAGCCTCTCAAATGCCTCTGAAACAGTTTGCCGCCGAGCCTCTCTTCAAGCGCTTCAATGCGCCTCATCACGGTAGCTCTGTGCACGCCGATCGAGTTTGCCGTAGCCGATACAGTGCCAAGCTTTCCCAACAGGAAAGCTGTCCTGATCTCCGTCCAATTTTCCATGACAGCTATCCCTTACGCTGTATGGACTAACTTTCGTGTCAGCCTGAGGAGCTCTCATCCCTCAAAGCAATGGATCGCACAGAAAAAGCTCATTGCTATTGACCTGAGTTAAGAATCGGCAGGAAAAAACGGGTGCTAACTGAACCGGTCAGCGATGAGAACGCTCGGCCCTTGTGCTTCCTCGCACCGGCAGATGCGTTTGCGGCGTGGGTATCAAGGGCGGGAATAGTTCTTCAAGAAACGGCTAAAGCCTTCGGGCGTAATCCCGCAAAACTGGGCAATAACCGTTTGAGGCGCTTCGGCGAGGACAGCCGGGTGCCGTTCCCTTAGGAACTCATACGAAACATCTGTTCTGTTGACCGTCTTCATATGCAGCAAATCGAGATCGAACATATGCTGCCGATACATTTTTTGTCGGGTGTAACTCGCCAGCATACCGCCTTCGAAATGGGCTGAATTCCAGACATTCAAAGGTATGCTCACCCCCTCGACAGGCGTAACGGCCACCATGGAGTTCTGTGTCCTCTCCCCCATATTGGTGAATTCGATGATCGCGCAAACATCACCAGCCTCGAAGAACCTGGAGATAACCAGTTGACCGTCTGGTAGGATAAGCTGCGCGGCACAAATGCCGCGTGTTACAAAAAATATACTGCTCGGGCTTTGAAGATTGGAGAAGATTTCGTGGCGCTTTTCGATCTCTACTTCACTGCACTCGCGTGCAAACTCTTCCCACGCTTCGTCGCTTATGTTTGTGTCATGCGCGTCAACGTCCGCACGAAAGGCGATCAATGGGGAATTTGCAGACGAGTTTTCCAAACGGGCTTCTCCATATTCTGGCTCTTCGACAAGTGACCTATCATTCACGATGCAATGCGGCCAAATCCCGCTCCGATCACCTCTAATGTCATGCCCCGCCGTCCCCCGGGTTCGCGCCTTTTGGCCTGTTGGTTAAGCGAACTCGGGCTTCTTTTCGGCCACGCTGTTTGCATGGGTAGCAATCTCATCGGAGAGTTGCTCCACCAATTCGAGCGGCAGATCATGGCCCCAGCCCGGAATTGAAACGAGCCGCGCGCCGGGAATAGCCTTGGCGGTGTCTTCGCCAGCGGCCAGCTTCACCAGCGGATCATCTTGCCCGTGCAAGACCAGCGTCGGCACGGTCACATGCGCGAGCCGGGCACGGCGATCGCCATCATCGATTATCGCGGCAAGCTGACGCGGCAGGCCAGGCGGGTAGACACTGCGCTGCACGTTGACGCGTGTGCGGGCCTCAGCGCGCTCTGGATTGAAGGGAAAGCCGGGGCTGCCGATCGCCTTGAGGATCTTGACCCCATGTTCCACCAGCACCTCTTCATCGAGCGATCCAGGCCGCGAAATCAGCGCATCCATCGCCGCCTTGTCAGAGCGCGGCAGGCGCGGATTGCCCGTGCTCGACATGATCGAGGTAAAGCTCGCGACCTTGTCTGCATGGTTGAGCGAAAGCAGCTGCCCGATCATCCCGCCCATCGAAACGCCCACGACATGCGCTTGGGCAATTTCAAGCGCCTCAAGCAGGCCGGCAGCGTCATCAGCCATTTCGCTCAGCGTGTAGGGGACTTTGGCAGGCCAGCCGATCAGCTTGCGCAGCACCTGAAGCCGCAGATTGGGCGGGCGCACATCGCCCATCTTCTGGCTGAGGCCAATATCGCGATTGTCAAACCGCACCACATAAAAGCCGCGCTCTACCATCGCCTCGATAAACTCCGGCGGCCAATGCGTCAGCTGCACGCCAAGCCCCATGATCAGCAGCATCGGCGGGTGCGCCGGATCGCCATGGGTTTCATAAGCGAGCTCGATGCCGGTGTTGGGTGTGGTGATCGTGGGCATAGACGGCGTCTCTCTTATCGGTTGCGATTTGCAATGAGACTAGGGCGGGCCGCCCATCGGATCAACCGCCGCGCCAATCGGGCCCGTAGATCTCGAAACCGCGGCGCTCTAGTTGATCGAGCACCCCGTCGCGCTCCGCAAGCACGCGCAGGGGCACGACAGCGAGCGTGGTGCCCGTGCCAGCGCCCGCTTCCTCGATCAGCCCGGTCCAGCTGTCGCGGATCTGCGTGCCGACTTCCGGGTCCGCCCAGGGCCAGCAGGTGCCGAGCGCGATTTCGAGCGGGTTGTCCATCACCTCGGGGATCTTGAACTGTGTCCAGTCGCGCCCGCGTGCCTCGATGATGTCCGGCCCCGCCTCGGTCGCCGTCATCGCCGCTTCGAGGCACGGGATGTGGCTTTCAGGCGGCGCATCGGCAAGATCATCGAGCAGGTCTTCACCGCGAAAGCGCTCGGGGCTGGTGATCGGCACATCGGCTTTCTTGGCCGCCTTCTTGACGATGTCAGTCGCGTCATCGTCCAGCGTATCGTCATCAAAATCGAGCTGCCGGGTGAGCAGGTTAAACGCTGTGATCAGGAACGAGCCGCGATCGTAATCCTTGTCATACTGCTCCTCGAGGGCGGCTAGCCTGGCGCGTTGCTCGGTATCGAGATAATCGGCGGCGACGGTCTTTTTGGGCAGCTTGGTAAACTTGCCGCCGGAGAAGACGAGCCGCAGAAAATCGCCCGGCGAAAACTTGGGCCGCGCGCCGACGATGACGCGATCCGCCTCGCCCGTCGCCTGCTTCAAGCGATCCGGAAACCACGGCGTCGCCTCGGGCACCCGCCGGATCTCGCCAACCAGAATGATGGTGGAGCCTTGGTCCGTGTCGATAGTCCACATCGGCGCGCCAGAGCGCTGGGCGGTGACGACGATGGAGTTTTGGGTTGGGGGTTCGAAGGGGTCGGGGGATTGGGCGGCGAGTGGGGTGGCCACAGCTATCCCAAGGCAAGCGGTGAAAAGCGTGATCGATTGGCGCATGGTGTTCATGATGTACCATGTAATGCTTTCCACAGCCTGTACTTCGAGTTCAAGTGCGACGAATTCGCCCGAGATGGTCGCTCACCCTGCGCCTCTTAAGTGGCACGCCTTCATACCAATCTACGCTTTGCTGCCCGTTGGTCTGAACGATAGTTATTTCCGTCCCGTATATGTGCTAACGTGGCCGTTGAAACACCGCTTGGACACTGGCGAGTTTGTGCGGCTGGCATCCATGCTGCCTCAGGAAGCGCGGCATTTGCCCCGCCACCGCTTGGAATGCACTCTCAATCCGCCGGTTGAGATAGGGTGGCTTCTCCGGAAGCTCAGAAAGAATATGACCCGTTATCAGGTCGACGCGTAGTTCTGAGTTTGGACAGTGCCGCAACGCGCTCCAAACATCGAAATCGTAGACCCCAAAAGCCAGCGAGCACCCGCTAGCGATACTGTCTACCGCGTTATGAATAGCAGCCTTGAGGACCGAGTGTTTCACGGCACCAACACCGTATCCTCAGGCTCGCCCGCCTCATCAGTCTCCGGATAATCCAGCGTATAGTGCAGCCCCCGGCTCTCCTTGCGTTCCAGCGCTGAGTTCACGATCAACTGCGCCGCCTGCAACAGGTTGCGCAGTTCGATGAGGTCCGTCGTCACGCGGAAGGCGCCGTAATAGTCCTCGACCTCTTTCATCAGCAGATCGATGCGGTTCTTGGCCCGCTCCAGCCTTTTGGTGGTGCGCACGATGCCGACATAGTTCCACATGAAGCGGCGGATCTCAGTCCAGTTCTGCTTGATGACCACCTCTTCGTCGGAATCGGTCACGCGGCTTTCATCCCAGGGCAGGATCGCGGGCGGCTCGTCCAATTCGTCCCACATGGTGAGGATGTCGCTGGCCGCCGCCTCGCCGTAGACGAAGCATTCGAGCAGCGAGTTGGACGCCAGCCGGTTCGCGCCGTGGAGGCCGCTTTCGGTGCATTCGCCGGCTGCCCACAGGCCCGGCAGATCGGTGCGCGCATACAGGTCCACCACCACGCCGCCGCAGGTATAATGCTGCGCGGGGACGACCGGGATCGGCTCCTTCGTCATGTCGATGCCGAGGCCGCTCAGCTTTTCGTGGATCGTGGGGAAATGGCTTTGGACGAAATTGGGGCTTTCGTGGCTGATATCGAGATGCACATAATCGAGCCCGAAGCGCTTGATCTCGGCATCAATCGCGCGCGCAACGACATCGCGCGGGGCAAGCTCCATCCGCTCCTTGTCGTAAAACTCCATGAAGCGCTTGCCGGTGCGCGGGTTGAACAGCCGCCCGCCTTCGCCGCGAACGGCCTCTGTGATGAGAAAGTTTTTGACCTCGAGATTGTAAAGACAGGTCGGGTGAAACTGCATCATCTCCATGTTGGAAACCCGCGCGCCCGCGCGCCAGGCCATCGCGATGCCATCGCCGGTCGCGCCGCGCGGTGCGGTGGAGAACTGGTAGACGCGGCCCGCTCCGCCCGCTGCGAGCACGGTGGCGCGGGCAATGTGGCGCTCGACCCGGCCGGTCTCTTCATTGAGCGCATAAACGCCCCAGACACGGCCCGCGGCGGAGAATTGCTCGCGGTGGCGATCAGTGATGAAATCAATGCAAGTGCGGTGGCTCAGCATGGTGATGTTGGAATTGGCTTCAGCCGCTGCGAGAAGTGCTGATTGAACCGCCCAGCCGGTCGCGTCATCAACATGCACGATCCGCCGGTGCGAATGCCCGCCTTCGCGCGTCAGGTGCAGGTCGCCGCCTTTGTCCAGCGCCTCGCGATTAAAGGGCACGCCCAACTCGCACAGCCGATCAATGCTGGCAGGCGCGCGCTCGATCACAAATTCGACCGTCTCGCGATCGTTGAGCCCCGCGCCCGCGACCATCGTATCGCGCACATGGTTTTCAAACGTATCGCCTTCATCGAGCACCGCGGCGATGCCGCCTTGCGCCCAAGCGGTCGAGCCGCTGGTGAGCGCGCCTTTGGCAAGCACGAGC
>JBCBKF010000163.1:0-5909 GCA_038522255.1 Pseudomonadota bacterium | reverse complement strand
CGCCAGCCACGGGCCCGGCGTGCAATCACCGATCGCCCACAGGCCCTGCGTCTTGGTGCGACCGTAAGGATCGATCTGGATGAAGCCGCGATCCATCTCGGCCAGGTCTTCCAATCCGATGCTTTCGGTGTTGGGAACGATACCGATGGCGCTGATCACGTGGCTGAATTCTTCGGTCGAGACCGCGCCCGTCTTGTCCTTGATCGTGGCGGTGACGCCCTTGGCGCTGACCTTGAGTTCCTCAACCCCCGCGCTGGTCATAATGGTGAGGCCCTGCTTTGTCATCGATTTTTCGAGGGAGGCCGAGACATCGGCATCTTCCGCCGGCACTATGCGATCGAGCATTTCGACCACCGTCACATCGACGCCCATATCGTTGTAGAAGCTGGCAAACTCGATCCCTATCGCGCCCGATCCGATCACCAGCAGCCTGGTCGGCATTTCGGGCGGGACCATGGCGTGGCGGTAGGTCCAGATGCGCTTGCCGTCTGCGGGAGCAAAGGGAAGGTCGCGCGCCCGCGCTCCGGTGGCGACGATGACGTGGCTTGCGCTGAGTTCTTCGGTGCCTTTATCGTTCGTGACACTGAGTGTGGTTGGCCCGGTCAGCGTGCCCTCACCCATATGGACGGTGATTGTGTTCTTCTTCATCAGGTGCCCGACACCCTGATTGAGTTGTTTTGCGACCCCGCGGCTGCGCTTTACGATAGCGTCGAGATCGGCCTCAATCGCGCCCGCAACCTTCAGCCCATAGGAGGCTGCATTGTCCATGTAGTGCTTGATCTCAGCGGAACGCAGCATCGCTTTCGTTGGGATGCAACCCCAGTTGAGGCAGATACCGCCGAGGTTCTCGCGCTCCACAATCGCGGTCTTCAGACCGAGTTGCGCGCAGCGGATCGCCGCCACATAGCCCCCCGGCCCAGACCCCAGAATGGCGACATCGTAAGCGTGTGACATAGAGCCTCGATCCCTCGTACTCACCGGCCTGTAGGAGACACAGGTTACACAGTCCAAAACCTCAAAACACACCGCCCCTTCTTTGAGCGGGCGCCTTGAAAAAAAATCAGCGCAAGATACGTCGCGTTGCCTGCGCTCCTGCCATATTCAACGCGTGTAGGACAGCGCCAATCGAGGGCGTGTCCAGCCAGCCCGCGACCCTAACCTCCCGCCGCCTCGCGCTGCGGCTTCAGGATCCACAGCCACCCCAGCAGCGCAAAGGTGTTGGCCGCGATCACACTGGGCACGCCAAGCGCGATCAGGCCGAACTCCTGCTCCAGCACATAGCTCGCCAACAGCAGCACCGCGCCCGCAAAATTTGCCATCAGAAACACCGTGCCCGGCGAACGGCGCAGATGCGCGCCCGCGAGATAAAGGCACAGCGCCGCCACCGGCAGTCCAATCCCGCACGAACCGGCGAGCGCAACCGGAAGAAATCTCAGCGTGTAGTATCGAGGCAATATCGATCCTGGCCCGGTATCGAACACGAAGACAGCGGGCACCCATGCAGCCACCCCTGCAAGCACCGATATCACGGCCAAGATCACGACCGCTCGAATTGTCACACCACCAGCCCCATCGGCGCCTCGATCAGGTCTTTCAGCGCCTGCATCAGCTGCGCCCCATCCGCCCCGTCAATCGCCCGGTGATCAAAGCTTCCCGACGCATGCATGACGGTGGCAACGCTCAGCTCGCCATCCACCACATATGGCGCTTGCTGGCCTGCGCCGACCGCAAGGATCATGCCTTGGGGCGGGTTGATGACCGCGTCGAACTGCTTGATCCCGAACATACCGAGGTTGGACAAGCTCGCTGTGCCGCCCTGATATTCGTGCGGCATCAGCTTGCCTTCACGCGCTTTGCCCGCCAGCACCTTCATCTCTCCCGAGATCACAGCGAGTGACTTGGTGTCAGCCTCGGTGATGACCGGAGTGATCAGCCCGCTCGGCGCGGCGACCGCCACCGAGATATCGGCGCGGGTATAGCGGCGCATCACATCGCCTTGAAAGCTCACATTGCATGCCGGCACCCGGATCAGCGCCTTGGCCAGCGCCTTGATCAAAAGATCATTGACCGACAGCTTGATCCCATCAGGCTCGAGCGCCGCGTTCAGCTCCTTGCGCATGGCCAGCAGCGGATCGAGGCGGATGTCCATAGTGAGGTAGTAATGCGGGACTGTCTGCTTACTCTCGGTCAGGCGTCTGGCGATGACCTTGCGTACATTGGAGAGCTTGGCTTCCTCATAAGGCGCGCCGAAATCGGGTGTTGTGACCCCTTCTGCCGCAGCGCTGGGGGCGCTGGGAGCGCTCGCAGTCTCAGGAGCCGTTTTTGCGGCGGGCACGAAGCTTTCGATATCGCGCTCGATGATCCGTCCGCCTGGGCCGGTGCCACTCACGTCAGCAAGCGCGATTTCCTTGTCCGCGGCAAGGCTCTTGGCAAGCGGGGACGCGATGATCCTCTCGCCGCTGCGCGCGGGCACGCTGTATGCACCGGTGATTGAGGCCGCGCCGCCGCCCGCCATCGCGCTTTCAACATCAGCCTTTACCACCTTGCCTGCGGGTCCAGAGCCGTTGATCTTTGCAAGGTCGATCCCGTTCGCGCTGGCGATGCGCTTGGCGACAGGCGTGGCCTTGGCACGGCTTGCGGGCGCTTCGCCAGGCTGTTCCGGGGCTCTCGGTGTTGAAGCGGGAGCGGCATCAGGTGTTGCAGCGGGCTCAGGCTCACCAGCGGCATCGCGAGTGGTGGGGGCTGCGTCGATATCGGCGACATCCTCCCCGTCTTCAGCCAGCACGGCGATAACCGTCCCGACCGCGACACTCTCCGTACCTTCCTCAATCAGGATTTGTGCAAGAGTGCCCTCATCGACCGCCTCGAATTCCATCGTCGCCTTGTCGGTCTCTATTTCGGCCATCAGGTCGCCGGATGCCACGCTATCACCAACCTCCACCAGCCACCGGGCCAGAGTCCCCTCTTCCATTGTGGGTGAGAGAGCGGGCATTCGGATTTCGATCGGCATGGCGAATTGACCCCTTCAAAGCGTCGCTGAGCGCTCCGCCCGTTTGACGAATTTGGCGAGCCCCGGCAAGGGATAGACCGCGTTATAGGAACCATTGTGTTTTGACACAGGCCAGCGTTAAGTGAGAGGACCGCGGCATGCGGACATTTCTTGTCATCACTGATGAAACAGAAGAGGCGCGCGCAGCCCTGCGGTTTGCGACGCGCCGGGCGATATCGGTTGGCGGGGCGGTGCATATTCTGGCTCTCGTACCGCAACAAAGCTTCAGCGCGTTCGGATCGGTTCAAGCCACCATCGAACAGGAAGCGCGCGATCGCGCCGAAGTGCTCGCGCATGGCGTTGCGGGCAATCTGTTCGCTGAAAGCGGGATCATGCCAACGATTTCAGTCGCAATCGGCAGCGGCTCAAAGGTGGTCGCGGAATATCTTGATGCGCACAAGGAAGTCGCGGCGCTTGTTCTTGGCGCGGCCAAGGGGAGCAATCCGGGACCGCTTGTGCTGCACTTTTCCGCTAATGCCGGGTCACTGGCCTGTCCGCTTTACGTTATCCCGCATGATTACGACGAAAGCGCCAGAGACCACGGGGCGTAGGCCGCCCCGTGATCGCGTTTGCGTTTGCTGGCGCTCAGGTGAGCGTGCCGCGGGTCGGGTAATCGTTCTTTACGATGTAATCGATGCCCTGAAGCAATTGATCGAAGGGCGGCCGTGTGAACGGCGCGTTCTGTATGCTGGCGAAATAGAGCGCACCATCGGGCCGCACCAAAAACAGGCCGGGTTCTGAGAAAACGGCAGGTTCATCGGTGCCTTCGCGCCCTTGCGTTATATACAGGCCCCATTCGCGCGCGGAGTCCTCGCTTAGACCATAGGCGAGCGGAACGTCGCCGGTGTCCCACTTGGCATCAACCTCCATGGCGCGCTCCTCGCTGTCCATCGACACCGCCACCACATTCACCCCTGCACTTGTAAAGTCGTCCAGCCTGCCGGCCAGATCCTTCAACTGGCCGCGGCAGATCGGGCAATGCTTTCCACGATAAAAGAGCAAGAGCGTGAAGTTTTCAGGGCTTTGCTTGGCAAGATCGTAGCGCGCGCCGATGGTGAGTGGCAGGTCAAGAGCAGGCACGATATCAGAGGGTCTAATCATGAGTAATCTCCTTTTGTGTGTGCATCTCCGCTGCTTTTTCCCGTTTGGCTAGCCTATTTTCGCTTGCGGCCCTGATGGCGAATATTGCCCGGCCGTCCACGCTTTCCTGCGACATATTTGCCGCGTGCCGGGCCGTTTGGATTCGCGCCGCCGGGACGCGAGCCACGGCGATCCGGGCGATTGCCGCGCGGTTCCACCGGATTGCCGTCGCTGTCCACAGGAACGAATTTTAGCGCCCCCGTGAGCGCATTCGCTTCTGCCAATTGCAGTTTCAAGCGATCACCGGCGGCATAGCGCGTGCCGCTGTCCTCTCCAATAAGTGCCTGGGACGCTTCATCATGGCGGAAATACTCACTCCCCAGCGTTGAGACCGGGACCAGCCCATCTCCGCCCAGCCCCACGATGGTGGCGAAGAACCCGAAGCCCTGAACACCGGTTATGCGCGTGTCGAACGTCTCGCCCACACGGCCCGATAACCAGGCGGCAACATAGCGATCAATCGTGTCGCGCTCTGCCTCCATTGCCCGGCGTTCGGTGCCGCTAATGGCGTCACTAACTGCTTGCAGATTGTCGCGATCACGGTCTGAAAGGCCGCTTGTTGGCGGCAGCGATCCGGGCGGCTGCGGTTGCTCAAGCGCATAGGCATCCACCAGCGCACGGTGCACCAGCAGGTCCGAATAGCGGCGAATTGGCGAGGTGAAATGGGCATAGGAGCCGAGCGACAGGCCAAAGTGCCCGGCATTGCTCGGTCCGTAATAGGCCTGCATCTGCGTACGCAGCACCGCTTCCATCACCTGTGCTTTTTCCGCTTCATCGGTCACATCCTTGAGGATGCGGTTGAACAGGGAGGGCGTTATCACCTGACCAAGCGCAAGCGGCCGGTCCATCGTCGCAAGGTAATCGCGCAAGGCTATCAGCTTTTCCCGGCTCGGCGGCTCGTGCACGCGATAGACGACCGGCGCGGTCTTCGCCTCCAGCGCCTTGGCGGCCGCGACATTGGCCGCAATCATGAAATCTTCGACGACCCGGTGCGCATCAAGGCGCTCGCGCACGGCGATCTCTGCGATCTGGCCATCCTCGCCCAGCATCACCCGGCGCTCCGGGATTTCAAGCTCGAGCGGATCGCGCTTTTCGCGCGCATCAGATAGCAGCTTCCACGCACCCCACAGGTTCTGGAGATGCTCTGGCGCCTCGCCGCTGTCGATTTGCCCCTGCGCTTCTTCGTAAGCGATATTGTGATGAATGCGCACAATCGCGCGAGTAAAACGGTGGGCGGTAATCTTGCCCGCAGCATTGATCTTCAGGTGGCAAGCCATCGCAGCGCGGTCCTCGCCTTCCTTGAGGGAGCAGACATCCGCGCTGAGGATCTCGGGCAGCATGGGGACGACGCGGTCGGGGAAATAGACCGAATTGCCACGGTTCCTGGCCTCCCGGTCAAGCGCTGAGCCGGGGCGCACATAGAAGCTCACATCGGCAATCGCGACGAGCGCCTTGTAGCCCCCTTGCCCATCAGGCTCAGCCCAGATCGCATCGTCATGGTCGCGTGCATCGGCGGGGTCGATAGCGACGATGGGCAGCGCGCACAGGTCTTCGCGTTTGTCTTGCGAGAGCTTGAGATTGGCCGCGCGCGGCGCCTCGGCAATCACTTCCTCGGGAAAGACATTGGGGATGCCGTGCTTGGCAATCGCGATCAGGCTGAAGGCGCCCGGTGCAAGCGGATCGCCGTAAATCTCGGTGACACGCACACCGCTGCGCTCTG
>JBCBKF010000162.1:0-5944 GCA_038522255.1 Pseudomonadota bacterium | reverse complement strand
TGTTTCTCGCCATCTTCGCCAACGTAGGTCGCATCGAGCCGATCCGGCAGGACACGGTCCGACTGGATCGTGCCCACCTGCCAGGTGCGACCGATCGCATCGGTAAGGTGCCATTCGAGCTTGGGCGCATAGAACGCGCCCTCGCCCGGCAGTTCCTCCCATTCAAGGCCGTTGGCGCTCAAGGCATCGCGCAGTTCCTGTTCGGCTTTGTCCCAATCGGCGTCCGAGCCGAAGCGCTGCTCGGGCCGCAAGGCGAGCTTGATGTCATACTCAAAACCGAAGTCGCGATAAACGCTGTCGGCGAGACTGATGAAGGCCTGCACTTCCTCGACCACCTGGTCTTCGGTACAGAAAATATGCGCGTCATCCTGCGTGAACTGGCGCACTCGCATCAACCCGTGCAGCGCGCCATGCGGCTCGTTACGGTGGCAGCAGCCCATCTCGCCCAGCCGGATCGGCAGGTCGCGATAAGAGGTGATGCCCTGCTTGAAGACGAGGACGTGGGCGGGGCAATTCATCGGCTTCAAAGCCATCCATGCCGCATCGCGTGAGACGATTTCGCCCTCATCCTTGGTGTTGGGGACTTCATCGGGGATGACGAACATGTTTTCGCGATACTTGCCCCAGTGGCCGGATTGCTCCCATTGCGCTGCGTCCATCACCTGCGGCGTCTTGATCTCGCGATAGCCCGAACCGTCCATCTTGCGACGCATATAGGCCTCCAGCTCGCGCCAGATGCGATAGCCCTTGGGGTGCCAGAAGACGCTTCCATGCGCCTCTTCCTGAAGGTGGAACAGGTCCATCTCGCGGCCCAGCTTGCGGTGGTCGCGTTTGGCCGCCTCTTCCAGCCTGTGGAGGTGCGCGTTCAGCTGCTTCTTGTTGAGCCAGCCCGTGCCGTAAATGCGCGTGAGCTGCGCGTTGTTCTGATCGCCACGCCAATAGGCGCCCGCCGTGCGCATCAGCTTGAAAGCCTGCGGGTCAAGCTTGCCGGTGGAAGCCAGATGCGGCCCGCGGCACATATCAAGCCACGCGCCTTCGCTGCCCGGCTCGCCCGACCAGTAGACCGTCAATTCCTCATCTTCAGGCAGGGTCTGAGCCCATTCCGCCTTGAAGCTCTCGCCTTCGGCCTCCCACTTGTCGATCAGCTGCTGGCGTAACCAGACCTCACGGATCAGCGGCTTGTCCGCTTTGATGATCTCGCGCATCTTTTCCTCGATCGCGGGCAGGTCTTCGAGGCCAAACGGCTCACGCGAAGGCGGCGCCATGACGTCATAATAAAAACCATCATCCGTCGCCGGGCCGAACGTGATCTGCGTGCCGGGCCACAGAGCCTGCACCGCTTCGGCCAGCACGTGCGCGTAATCATGGCGGACAAGTTCGAGCGCCTCGTCCTCATCCTTAGAGGTGATCAGGGCCAGCTCAGCGTCGCCTTCGAACGGGCGAGCGAGATCGCGCACCTCACCATCGACCTTTGCAGCGAGCGCGGCCTTGGCCAGACCCGGGCCGATTGCGGCGGCGACATCAGCGGGCGTCGAGCCCGGCTCCACTTCGCGCACAGAGCCATCGGGCAAGCTGATTTTCAAAAGCTCAGTCATCGTTCTTGTATCCGTCTCGTTTGGGCCGCGCCTTAGGGCATGGGCGCGCGCACCGGAAGAGCGGTGTTTAGGTTTGCGTGGGCCGATTTTGGGAGGACACCGCGCCGCCCGAAATCGGGCGGCGGTTGCTGCGAGTCAGACCAGCAGCGACCGCCCCCGGAAATCCGAGGTGGTAGTGGTCGTTGTCATGGTCAGCGCAAGTGCCATGGCAAAATACATAGGAAACCTGCGTTGCAATGTCATTACCTCAGGGCTTCGGGAAACAGAAAGGAAAGGCCTCGCTCCATTTTGGAAAGTTTGCTTGACATTAGCCGAATCTCATGACAAGTATCCTTTCCATAGTTGAAAGGGAGCTTTACTGGTGTATATGTTTCACAAATCCATCCTGTGGGCGCTCAGCGTGATAAGTATCGCCTTGCTGGCGGCTTTCGGTGTCCTACCTCAACGCGTGGCGGAAAACGCCACCTGGTTCATCCCCGTCCTTGCCGTTTCCGTCCTGATCCTTCCGGCGACCGGTCGCCGTGCGCAATGCGGGAAATCGTGCGCATGAGCTCGGCTGGGACCAAGTCCTCCTTCTGGGGAGGCCCCGGTTTTTACATCGGCCTGATAGCGGCCAGTGTCGGTGCGGTCGCAGGACTGGCGGCAGCGGGCGCGATCGAAGGGCCGATCGTGATAATACTGCTGCTCCTTCCGACCCTCCTTCTGATCCCCCTGATGCGCTCCGGTCAAAAGTGGGAAGGCGCAATGGGCCCGATGAGTCCCGCTTTGCGTCGCTACAATTGGCGCATGCTGGCAGCGAGCATGGCTTACACTCTGGGGATGGGCATCGCTGTGGCGGTCTTTAATCGCTATGAACCGGGGCCTGCGGCGACCTTTGGCATTACTTTGCTGCCCACCGTGCCAACTCTCGCGATGATTTGGGTGATGGGCCGCTATCTGATCGAAGAAACCGACGAATATCTGCGCCACCGTGCCAGCATGGCGTCGCTGGTCGGGCTTGGTCTGGTTCTGGCGCTGGGCTCGTTCTGGGGTTTTCTTGAGACCTTCGGGCTAGTGCCGAATATCTGGGCCTGGTGGGTGGTGCCCGTTTGGGCCATCGGCCTTGGCCTTGGTCACCTTGTGCTCGCGCGGGTCGAAAAGCGTCGAGAGACCGAGGATATGGAGGATTAGGCGTGAAGAACCGCCTGAAGGTCTTGCGCGCCGAGCGTGACTGGTCGCAGCAGGACCTCGCCGAGCGCCTCGGCGTCTCGCGCCAGAGCGTCAATGCCATCGAAAAGGGTCGCTATGACCCTTCACTGCCGCTGGCCTTCACCATTGCCGAATTGTTCGAGCTGCCGATCGAGGCGATCTTCAGCCGTGATTGATAGCTTACGCCCCTTGCACCTTCGCGCCTGCCTTCACCGAGATGCTCTTTTTCGAAGCCAGCTGGGTGGAGCGCTGCTTGATGCCTGACAGGAAACGCCATTCGGTCGTCGCGGCGCCCGGCGTGAGCTCAACCGTCATGTAGCCGCGCTGCGAGGTGTCGGCCCAGGCAAGCTCATCATTCTGCTGTACCAGCGCGCCGGCCATCGCCTCAGGCGGAATCATGGAGAGATAGCTTTCAAAACCAGGCGAACTGACTGAGGAGACGCCGAACTCCACCCCGACCTTGGCGCCTTCGTGGGCGAGATCGAAACTCCAGGCGTTGTGCGTGTCGCCCGCCAGCACGACCAGGTTGGCATCGGCGTCCAGCGCCGCCTGGAAAACACGTTCGCGCGCGGCCGGGTACCCGTCCCAGGCATCCATATTGAGCGGCAGACCTGCCTGACTGGCGAGGGCTGCGGCCTGAAACCGGCGCTTGGCAAATTCGGGCAGGTTGTCGCCCAGCATATCCAGCAGGGACGTTGGCGAGGAAACCTTGCCGATCAGCACCTGTTGAACGAGAACTTGCCACGTCGCGCCCCGCGCTGTGGAAGCGGCGAGCCCTTCGGCCAGCCATTGCTCTTGTGCCGCGCCCAGAAGCTGGCGCTCGGGATCGGAATACTCCCCATCGCGAAACGCGGTGAGCGAGGTTACCATGGCTTCGACGCTGTCCTTGCCCTCAAACAGCTTTTCAATGCTGAACTGCTCCTCGCGCCCCTCGAGCCGGGTGTCGATGCGGAACAGGGTCGCCAGATCGCCGACATCATACGCGGCATAAGGCTCATCGGAAATCGGCATCCATTCGCGGTAAACCCGCTTGGCGATGGCCTTGCGCGTGGCCCAGTCGCCCTCGGTCGCCGGATCGTGGTTTTGCGCGCCGTTTTCCCAACTGTCATTGGCGCTCTCATGGTCGTCCCACACGGTGATCATCGGCAGGACCTGATGGATGCGCTGGAGATCGGGATCGGCACGGTAGGTCGCGTAACGCAGCCGGTAATCCGCCAGTGTCAGAATTTCGTTTTGCGGTTCGAGATTGCGGGAGGGATGCTTTTGTCCCGGCGCGGGATAGGTGCCGCCGCCATATTCATAGATATAGTCGCCCAGATGCAGCGCGAGGTCACAATCATTGGCCTCAACCGCATGGGCGTAGGCGTTGAACCAACCAAATCCGTAATTGGCGCAAGAGAACACGGCCATGCGGAATTTCTCTGTCGGCCCCTGAGGCAAGGTGCGGGTGCGGCCCACAGGTGAGCGGCTGCCATCGGGCGCGACAAAGCGGTAAAAATACCAGCTGTCGGGCTCCAGATCACGCGCAACCGCCTTGGCGCACCAGTCTCGCTGTGGGCTGGCGGTCACTTCGCCCTCAGCCGCCAACTTGTCGAAATCGGCTGAGGCGGACACCTGCAGGACGAGCTTGGCCGCCGCCTCTCCGACATAGCGCGTCCACAACAAAACACTGGTCGCCTGTGGCTCTCCGCTCGCCACACTGTGCGTGAAGCCGCGGCCAAACCCTTGCGCGGCCCCCGGCGCAGCGGCGATCGCGGCGGAGGCGCCAGCGAGGCCGAACAGGCCGCGGCGGGTGACATTGGCAGCGGGATTGGCGGGTTGGGCGATGGGCGCTTTTGCGCGGTCGGTCTTGAACATGCACGATCTCTAATCGCTCAGGATTGCGAGCCTGTGACACAGCTTGCCAATCCGCGCGGCAACAGGGCATGAAGCGTGAGCCATGAACAACACCCCCTCTGACGTTCGCTTCCACATCATGCCCGATGGGCGAAAGATCGCCTGTCGCCATGCTCCCGGCACGGCGCCCACGCTTGTTTTCCTGCCCGGCTACATGTCCGATATGGCAGGCGGCAAGGCGACCGCACTATTCGCCGCGGCGCAAGAACAGAGGCGGGGGGCTTTGCTGCTGGATTATTCAGGCTGCGGGCAAAGCTCGGGCGATTTCGCAGATGGCACGCTATCGCGCTGGCGCGAGGAAGTGATCGCTGTGATCAACGCCCATGTCGAGGGCTCGGTGCTGCTTGCCGGCTCTTCGATGGGCGGTTGGCTGATGCTGCTGGTTGCCGAGGAATTGCAGGGTGATGCGGCGCACCCGATTGCAGGCATGATAGGGATCGCGCCCGCGCCGGACTTCACGACATGGGGCTATAGCGAGGAACAGCGCGCGGCGATGGCGGCGGGTGAAACGATCCACGAAGACAACCCTTATGGCCCTGAGCCCACGCCCACGCATCCCGGCTTTTACGCTGATGGGCAGGACAATCTGATGCTGGCCGCGCCGATCGCGCTCAAAGCACCGGTGCGGCTGCTTCACGGGAGGCAGGACAATGATGTGCCATGGGAGATCAGCGTCGCGCTGGCCGAAGCGCTGGAGACAGACGACGTACAGCTAAACCTGCTATGGGATGGTGATCACCGCCTGTCACGCCCGCAGGATATCGCGCTGCTCAAGCGCACCGTTGACGCTTTTTATGAGAGCTGAATGACCCTTCTTTCGATCCTTGCAACGCTGGCTATTCTCCAGGTTGGTCCGAACCCTAGTGCAACCAGCGTGATCGGCGGGCCAGATGATCTGCGCAACCGCCCGCCGCGCGCACAGAACGAAAAGGCGCCCGCCGCCCTGGGCGATCCAGCCGCAGCCTGGCTGGCGCAATGCCTGACGCAATTGGAAACCGACGCTGCGCGCGCACATGCTCAGGCACAGATCAAGCGCAGTGAAGCGCTGGGGGCGGAGCGGGTGGGGGCCAACCATTGCCTTGGCCTTGCCGCGACCGAACTTGGCCTGTGGGACGATGCGCGCGCTGCCTTTCTCGAAGCGCGCATGTTCACTCCGCCCGAAGAGGTCCGCGCGCTGGCCGAAGAGCATTATGGCCCGATCCGGGCGATCCCGGCGATCCAGCCCCGCGCGCGCACCGCCGAGCCGCCGCAGATCGCCGAGCGCC
>JBCBKF010000161.1:0-6010 GCA_038522255.1 Pseudomonadota bacterium | reverse complement strand
TTTCACGGAACTAAAGGGCGGGCACGCGGATCAATTGAACGAAGCGCTGGGCCGGATCGGGTTTCGCCGCAGTCAGACGGTCGCTTACCGCCCAAGTTGCCTTGGCTGCCAAGCGTGCGTCTCGGTCCGCGTGGTCGCAGACGAGTTCAAGCCGTCCTCCACCCAGAAACGCGATATCAAGCGCAATTCCGACCTCGTCGTTACCGAATGCCGCCCCTGGGCCACCGATGAACAATTCGCCTTGCTGACCAAATATCTCGGCGTGCGCCACCCAGATGGTGGCATGTCGGCGATGGACGAACTCGACTATGCGGACATGGTTGAACAGACCCCGGTGTCGAGCAATCTGGTCGAATATCGCGAGCCAACCGCTGACGAGTCTCCGGGCAAGCTGATCGGTGCGTGCCTGACGGATCGTCAGGGCGATGGGCTGTCGATGATCTACTCCTTTTATGATCCCGAACACACCAGCCGTCAGGGGCTGGGCAATTACATAATCCTTGATCACATTCGACGCGCCGCGCGCGATCGGCTGCCCTATGTCTATCTCGGCTATTGGGTCGAGGGGTCTCCGCGCATGGCCTACAAAGTACGCTACCGCCCGCTCGAAACGCTGACGCGCGACGGTTGGCGGCGCATGAGCGAGGATCAGCAATCCAAGCTGATCGCGGAGGCGACCGCACCGCGCGCCAAGCCGGACGATGCGCTTCCCGGCGCGCGCGGCAAGGACGGGCAGCCTGTCAAATTCGCGTCCCGCTGAGGCCAATTGCCGACCGGAATTGCCGTACAGGCGGGTTGGTCAGGGCGCTCATACCTATCGCTCTAACCTCGCCGGTATAGCCGCTCTTCCTCTGAGCGACGCCGCACTAGCCCTTTCAGCACGCGGCCACCGGCCTTGTTCCAGCGTTTGAACTCGGTCGCCGCGCCTTCGTAATCACCGGCGAGGTGCTTCTTCGTCAGCGTCGCGCGCGCGATCGCACCGGTGTTGTAGTGAAAGCTTACCATTGCATCGAACTGGCCTTGCGTCCTCGGCGCCTCGCCCAGCGCGTCGGCTACCTCACGCGCATAGCGTTTGAGATCGCGTTCAAGCCGGGCATCGCATTGTTTCGCGCTCCACACCGTGCCCGGCCCGATGCGCTTGCCGTGAACGCTGGCAGTGCGGTCATTCTCGCCGGTCGCGCCCCAGCCAATCGTCCATGGTTCGCCCCCGGTGCCGGGATCGGGATAGGCTTCGATCAGACCGTCCGTGCGCAGGCGCGCGCAGCCTTCAAACCGCTTGATAAGGGCGGTGCCTTCCGGGCCAATGCGTCGTGGGCGCGCTCGCTCGGTTCGTCGAGCATTGAGCAAGCGTGACACACATGGCCCGCTGTCCTCGGGGGAAAAATCCGCCGGCATGGCCGACGCGTTTTCGATCACCTGGTCGAGCGCGGCGTCGATCTCGCGGACCTCAAACTGGCGAAAGCCGCGTTTGAGCAACGCGCGCACCGTGTCGAACAGCTTTTTGCGGGGAGAATGGGGCATGGGGCACCTCTGACCTGACGAAGAGGCGCTGGTATTAGGCACAAGACAGCGCAGTAGGAAAACACTTTGCTGCCTCATCGACGCTGGCCCGCAGCTCTGAAAACGCCGGGTAACAAATCACGGCCATGGTCATCGGGCTGAAAAGGGAACTTTGACTATGCGACGATATATGGCTTTCGCCCTCGCGCTTTTGACCGCGCCTCTGGCTGCGCATCCGAACCACGCGGGCGAGGTGGAAATGCGCGAAGAAAGGCCCGACGGCGCGTCTGCAATCGAAACCGACATTCCCCCTCAGCGCGGGAGTGAGAGCGGAGCAATGCCCTGGACCAGCCTGAAGGCGCTTGATGAAGAGGCGCGCTTTCATTTCGTGGTCGTTTCCGATCGCACAGGCAATCACCGCCCCGGCGTGTGGCAACAGGCGATGGAAACAATCGATCTCATGCAGCCCGCTTTCGTGGTCAGCGTCGGTGATCTGATCGAAGGCTATACCGAAGACCGGCATCAGCTCACACGTGAATGGGACGAGATTGACCGGATGATCGCAACGCTCGATTCGCCCTTTTTCTATGTTTCAGGCAATCACGATTACTCGAACGAGGTCATGGCTGAGGTCTGGGCCGAGCGGCTGGGCGCAACCTATTACAGCTTTCAGTACAAAGGCGCTTTGTTCGTGGTTCTCAATTCGGCGCTGTTCGACCGCGAGGGGATTGATGGCTATGGGCAGCGCGGCGGCGATTGGGCAGCGGATCAGGCGGCGCAGCTTGCCTGGCTCGACGAAACGCTCAAAGCGAACGAAGACGCGCGCTGGACGTTCATGTTCATGCACCGGCCCTATTGGCTTGAAAACTGGGTGAAGCCGCCGGTCGATCCGGAGACCGGCGAGCGCCCAAAACTGCCCGCCATCGGCCCGTGGGAAACGCACAAGGAGCGACCGTCAGAATGGTTCAAGGTCGAGGAAATGCTGGGCGACAGGCCCTACACCTTCTTTGCCGGACATGAACACGTCTATGAGTATGATGAAACGCCGGGCGTGCCGCACCAACACCGCATCCGGCTAGCCTCGACCTGCGGGGCCTCGTGGCTGCGTGGCAAGGATTATGGCTCGTTCGATCACTTTGTCTGGGTGACCGTGACCGACGATGGCCCGGTGATTGCAAATGTTCTGCTCGATGGTGTTTTGCCCAAGGATTTCGACATGAAATACCGCCGCCCGTGGTTCGCCCCGCGCGATCCCTCCGATCCCAAGGCGGAGGGCAAAGACTGAACCTGCAGCGCCCGAGGACCGAACGGATTGCTCCCAGGCGGGATGGGAGGATCGCCCAGTTCTTATCACGACCTCCTTTAATGGTCTCACGCCTGCATCATCGGTTTTGTGCCGAGATACTGGCCGTCCGCCGCGCGCAAAGTTGAGGGGTGTTTGCACCGACCTCTGAGGGCTAGGTTCCGTCTCTTTCATGCGCCAGAAACTCGCTGCGCATAACCTCTTCAAGTTCGTTTGCGTGGACGCGAAGCCCTTTCAGGCTGATCGCAAAGGTGCACGCTTCATCCGATGGGGCCACATTTTCAGGCGCAGCGGCGAGCACGAGCGGGGATTCGACAAGAGCGTCCGCATCGACGGCTCCCTTGATCCAGATAAGGGGTGCCCCTTCATGGGACCCAATGGCCAAGTCCACGATCTTGTTCCAAGAGATCAACCACGGTTGGTTTGTGTTGAGATGGAGGCCTTGCCCGTCCAGTTCCAAGCCATAGCTGATCGCATCGTTGTCATGGCCGCTTTTCCAACTGCGATAAGCGACAAACATCAACGCGAACGGCCCAAGAGCGGAAACGATCAGGAGAATGGGCGGAAACACTATACTCATGATACCGCATGGGACAGCAACTATCGGTCCAAAGATAAGGAGCGAGGTGCGAGTGCGTGCCCACCATTCGGCCCACGGATTGCTGGTGATCCGGTATGCGCCATCTGCCACTCGATATTCTGCGATTGGACGTGGAGGCAGGACCAGCTGGACGCGCATATAGGCATTAAAGCAGACCAAAAGGCCCAGAATACCGAACATGATGGTAGGAAGTTGCAGGCCCAACATTACTGCAAAGTAGAGCGCACCGCCGAGGAATATCACGCCAAGCAGGAAATTCGACTTGCCGAGTGCGGTCGAAACGGGATGCGGATCGACTGCGGTTTCTGGCTTGAGCTGAGGAGGGGGCGGGGTGTCCGTGTCGCGATCAGACATAACGATCATTGCCCCTCTGTATCGTTAAAAGGTAGCGCGAGAACACTTCGTCAAGCCTCTTTCAAAAAGCAGCGGGCGGCGCTTCCGCACTTGCTGATCGCGCCGCCCGTCCCGTTTGCCTTTACGAGCTGTAATACATATCGAATTCGACCGGCGCCGGCGTGGTTTCGAGGCGTAGCTGCTCCTCCCACTTAAGCTCGGCATAGGCTTCGATCTGGTCGAGCGAGAAGACATCGCCCTTGAGCAGGAATTCGTGATCCTCCTCCAACGCTTCGAGCGCTTCTCGCAAGGAACCGCACACCGTCGGCACTTCGGCAAGCTCGGCTGGCGGCAGATCGTAGAGGTTCTTGTCCATCGCCTCGCCGGGGTGGATCTTGTTCTCGATCCCGTCGAGGCCAGCCATCAGCAGCGCCGAGAAAGCAAGGTAGGGGTTACAGATCGCATCGGGGAAGCGGAACTCGACGCGCTTGGCTTTCTCCCCCGCGCCGTACGGAATGCGGCAAGAGGCCGACCGGTTGCGCGCCGAATACGCCAGCAGAACCGGCGCTTCAAAACCCGGCACCAGACGCTTGTAGCTGTTCGTAGTGGCGTTGGTGAAGGCGTTCACAGCTTTGGCGTGCTTGATGACGCCGCCAATGTAATAGAGGCAGGTTTCCGAGAGGCCAGCATATTCATTGCCGGCAAAGGTCGGCGCGCCATCTTTCCAGATCGACATATGGGAGTGCATGCCAGACCCATTATCGTCCTTGATCGGCTTGGGCATGAAGGTCGCGGTCTTGCCGTAAGCGTGGGCGACCTGCTGGACGACATACTTGTAGACTTGCACCTGATCCGCCGCGCGCGTCAGCGAACTGAAAGTGATGCCAAGTTCGTGCTGCGCCGCAGCCACCTCATGGTGGTGCTTGTCCATGTTGAGGCCCATTTCCATCATCGTGGCGACCATTTCGCCGCGAATGTCCATGGCGCTGTCAACCGGGGCGACCGGGAAGTAACCGCCCTTGGCACGCGGGCGGTGGGCCATATTGCCCATCTCGTATTCCTTGCCCGAATTGGTCGGCAGTTCGATATCGTCGATGGCATAGCCTGAGCCTGCATAGCCGTCTTCAAACCGGACATCGTCGAACATGAAGAATTCAGGCTCGGGCCCGACATAGACGGTGTCGCCAATGCCGGTGGAGGCGAGATAGGCTTCGGCCCGGGTGGCGGTTGAACGCGGGTCGCGCGCGTAGAGCTGACCGTCTGACGGTTCAACGATGTTGCAGAACAGGCTGAGCATCGGGGTCGCGCTGAACGGATCGATATAGGCGGCGTCCATATCGGGCTTGAGGATCATGTCGCTTTCATTGATCGCCTTCCATCCCTCGATGGAGGAGCCGTCGAACATCAGCCCGTCTTCCAGAGCGTCTTCGTCCATCACCGATGCCGACATGGTGAGGTGCTGCCACTTGCCTTTGGGATCGGTGAAGCGCAGGTCAACCCATTCGATTTCCTCGTCCTTGATCTGTTTGAGGACGTCATTCACGCTGGCCATTTGGTATTGCTCCCGTCTTGAGGTGTCGGATTGGGGTGCGCGCCGACAAGAGCGCGCGGCTCTTGGAAAGGGTGTTACACCGCGTCGTAATTCGTTTCGCCGGTGCGGATACGGATCGCGGTATCAATAGTCGAGACGAAGATCTTGCCATCGCCGATCCGCCCTGTCTGCGCTGCGTTGGCGATGGCTTCGACCACGCGGTCGGCCTGATCGTCGACCACCACCACTTCAAGCTTCACCTTGGGCAGGAAGTCGACCACATATTCAGCGCCCCGGTAAAGCTCGGTGTGCCCCTTCTGGCGGCCAAAGCCCTTGGCTTCGAGGACCGTGATCCCGGAGACGCCGATTTCGTGCAGCGCCTCTTTCACTTCGTCGAGTTTGAAGGGTTTGATGATCGCTTCGATCTTTTTCACGTATCTTCCGTTCCCACCCGAGCTTGTGGTGTTGTTTTATCCGACCAAGAATCATGCCCGGTCTTGTCATATCGGGGTAGCGACCTCTTGGCAGCGCGCAAGGATCATCCCTGTTGCTCAAGGAAGTAGCAATATTGTGCGACGCAGCGCAAGCGGACTCGTAGCCGAGCCAGATTTGCCTAAGAATTGGGCAGGGTTACAGCCGCAAGCCCGTGGTTTCAGGCAGGCCGCACATGATGTTGAGGTTCTGGATCGCCGCGCCGCTGGCGCCTTTGCCGAGATTATCGAGCCGGGCGATGAGGCGGGCA
>JBCBKF010000160.1:0-6025 GCA_038522255.1 Pseudomonadota bacterium | reverse complement strand
AACAGCTTGGAGCCGCGCCTTTTTACGCTTCGCGCGCTGATCTCTCGGCGCGCTCGCGCAATTCGGTCTTCAAAAGCTTGCCGATATGGCTGCGCGGCATTTCATCAATGGCGTAAAGCGCGGACAGCCGCTGGGTCTTGCCAAGGCGGGCGTTGACGGCGCCGATCACGTCCTCGCAGTTTGCGCCGTCGCTCAAGACGACGAAGCCGACCGGCGTTTCACCCCATTGGCGTGAGGGCACGCCTATCACAGCGGCTTCGAGAACAGCATGCTCGCGCTCAAGCTCGGCTTCCAGATCGCTGGGATAAATGTTGAAGCCGCCAGAGATAATCATGTCCTTCGCGCGGCCCACCAGTTCGACAAAACCGTCTTCATCGACCCGTCCGATATCGCCCATGCGCATCCAGACGCCGCCTTCGTCATCGACATATTGCGCCTCGGTCGTCTTGTCCGGACGGTTCTTGTAACCGGCCATCATCGTGTGGCTGCGCCCGACAAGGTTACCCGGCGTGCCCGGCGGCACCTCCTTGTCTTCATCATCCAGCACCTTCATCTCGCTTCCCGGTGCGGGCCTGCCAACGGTATGGAGCTTTTCGGGGAATTCGTGGCAGGCCAGCAGGCACAACACGCCGCCTTCGGTCATGGAGTAGATTTCGATCAGCCCGCCCGGCATCCGGCGCAGCACCTCGCGTTTCAATTGAGCGGAAAATGGCGCGGAGGTGCAGTATTTCAGAACCAGCGCGCCAAGGTCGAAGTCATCAAACCCGGGAAAATCCATCAGCCGCTGATATTGCACCGGCACCAGCATGGTGATCGTGGTGCGATCTTCAGCAGCGTTTTCGAGCCAGCGCGCGCAATCAAACTTGCCCATGATCCGCACCGTTCCCCCGGCAAACAGAGGCGCAAGGAAAGCGACCATGGTGGTGTTCGAATAGAGCGGCGTCGAAGCGAGCGAGCGCACCGGCAAGTCGGATTTGAGATAGGAGATCGCGGTCGAGCCGAACTGACGCCAGCGCATCTGATGCGAATGGACAATGCCCTTGGGTGTGCCGGTCGTCCCGCTGGAATATATGATGTTGAATGCGTCACTGGGCTCAGGAGCAAATGCCGGGGCGCGGGCACCGGGCGGGGCCATCCATCCCTCAATCTCCTCCAGCGGCACGCGAACGCAGTTGGCGGCGAATTCAGGGCCAAGTTCACTCGCCTTTGCCGCGTCGATAAACAGGTGACGCGCGCCTGAATCTGCGACCATGCCCGACAATTGTTCAGCCGAGGCGCTGGTGGTGAGCGGCGCAGCCACGCCCCCGGCACGCACCGCAGCGAGGAAAACGAGCGCGTATTCCACACTGCTCGTGCCCAGGACCGCAACCGACTGGCCCCGTTCCAACCCGGTCTCCACCA
This sequence comes from Pseudomonadota bacterium, assembly GCA_038522255.1. GTDB lineage: Bacteria > Pseudomonadota > Alphaproteobacteria > Sphingomonadales > Sphingomonadaceae > Erythrobacter. The sequence continues at coordinate 4,624 of JBCBKF010000160.1, read as the reverse complement.
GCCGTGCCGCGAGCCTCTCAACCAGCCCGATCAATTCCGCCCAGGCAATGTCACGCCGCTCATCAATCAGCGCGATCGCGTCAGGCTGCGCGCGCGCCCAACCGGTGAGAATATCGGTAAACGAGCCAAACGGCTCTTCGAGCGCGTGGATGATCGCATCACGCATCATCGGATCGGTCGGGTTGCTTGGCTCCATGAGCGAACAGGTGCCCGACGCGACGCGGCCATGCAAGCCCGCTCGAGCCTATGATATTTCGGCGTATTCCGCTTCGTTGCGGGCGGTTTCGGCGTCCTGTCGGCGCTTACGGAAGTAACCGTATCCGCCGAGCGCTGCGGCCAGGACGAGACCAATCATCAAGATCACCGCCCCCATGCCCGTCGGCTTCAACCCTTCCTCGCGTCCTTCCATGAACGGGCGAATGGTATAGACCGTATCGGCGACCGTCTTGCGCCCCTCGAACGCCTTTTTAACGTCGCTGTTGGCGCCCGCGCTCAGCACACCGTCGGCGAGCAGGACCGGGCCCGCAGGGCCATCGCCGACATACATCGCGTCCAACTGCTCATCGCTCACCACTCCGTCGATCTCGAGCACTGCGGCAACGGGGCCGCTGAGCTCCTCGGCATCGGTGGGATAGAGTGCGATAAACAGCTCGCGGCTGCGCGTACGCCCCCGGCGCGAGCTGGTGAGTTCGATCATATTGTCGACATCGGCTTGGCCGGCAATGACGATTTCGTTGAAATCATTGCCCGTATCACCCGAGGTCACATCCTGTAGTTCAACCGGATCTGGCGCTGCATGGGAAAGCGCGGCGGTCCGCTCCGCATCGCGTCCATTCTCATAAACCATCCCGGCAATGCCCAGCGCAGCAAAGATCGGTGCCAGAATGAAATAGACGATTGGCGGCAGGCCAAAAAGTCGACCAAGCATTTTGATTCCCCCCTCTTTTTTATTGAACTAGTCGCTCGGGCATTAGAGCAGCAATGTCAAGCACTTGCCCCCCCGTTTATGACCCTTGTGATGCTGCGAAAGGCTGCGACTGCCGGTCATCGTGGAAAAGCCGATGGAGATCGATCTGCGGATTTGGGTTTACTGGTCTTCGCGCCTATATACTCGTTATGGACGACAGCACGACGCACACCCCGGAAAACATCGGCGAAACCACTCGCCTGAGCGGCGAATACGGCGCGGATTCGATCAAGGTCCTCAAGGGTCTCGACGCGGTGCGCAAACGCCCCGGCATGTATATCGGCGACACTGATGACGGCTCGGGACTACACCACATGGTATTCGAGGTGTCCGATAACGCAATCGACGAGGCGCTCGCGGGGCATTGCGACCTGGTCCTGATTGAGCTCAACCCCGATGGCAGCGTCAGCGTCGAGGACAATGGCCGCGGCATCCCGGTGGGCATGCACAAGGGGGAGGGCGTCTCAGCCGCTGAAGTCATCATGACCCAGCTGCACGCGGGCGGGAAGTTCGAAAACACCTCAGACGATAACGCTTATAAGGTTTCGGGCGGGCTGCACGGTGTTGGCGTATCCGTTGTCAACGCCTTGTCGGAATGGCTGGAGCTCACAATCTGGCGTGATGGCAAAGAGCACTGGATGCGCTTTGAGCACGGCGACAGCGTTGGCGCGCTCGAGGTGAAGGGCGAGGCGCCCAGGGTTGAGCGCAATCCGGACGAAAACGGCTTTAAGAAGGGCACGCGCGTCACTTTCCACCACTCAAACGATACATTCAAGAACGTCACCGAATACGATTTTGACAAGCTTGAGCATCGCTACCGCGAGCTGGCTTTTCTCAATTCGGGCGTGCGCATCCTGTTGCGCGACAAGCGGCACGAGGAGCCGGTAGAGCATGACCTGTTCTACGAAGGCGGGATCGCGGCCTTTGTCCGCTATCTTGACCGCAACAAGGATGCGCTCATTCCTGATCCGATTTCTGTCTCGGCAGAGAAAGACGGGATCGGGATCGACGTCGCTTTGGAATGGAATGACAGCTATTACGAAAATGTCCTGACCTTCACCAACAACATCCCGCAGCGCGATGGGGGCACCCACCTAGCCGCGTTCCGCGCCGCTCTGACGCGCACGCTAAACGGCTATGCGGATCGTTCGGGCCTCTTGAAGAAGGAGAAGGTCTCGCTCACCGGTGAAGATATGCGCGAAGGGCTGACCGCGATTGTCAGCGTCAAACTGCCCGATCCCAAATTTTCCTCGCAGACCAAGGACAAGTTGGTTTCCTCCGAAGTACGCCAGCCGCTGGAATCGCTCATGAGCGAGAAGATGAATGACTGGCTGGAGGAAAACCCGAACGAGGCTCGGTTGATCATTCAGAAGATCGTCGATGCCGCAGCCGCCCGCGAAGCAGCGAAACGTGCGCGCGAGATGAGCCGCAAGGGCGCGATGAGCGTTGCCAGCCTGCCCGGCAAGCTCTCCGATTGCCGCGAGCGCGATGCGACGAAATGCGAGCTTTACCTGGTTGAGGGCGACAGCGCCGGCGGCTCAGCCAAGAACGGACGCGACAGCCAGTTCCAGGCGATCCTCCCGCTCAAGGGGAAAATCCTAAATGTCGAGCGCGCGCGATTTGATCGGATCATCTCGTCCAAAGAAGTCGGCACGCTGATCCAGGCAATGGGCACAGGCATCCGCGACGAATTTGACCTTGAGAAACTGCGCTATCACAAGATCGTGATCATGACCGACGCCGATGTCGATGGCGCGCATATCCGCACCCTTTTGCTGACCTTCTTCCACCGCCAGATGCCTGAGATCATCAAGGCGGGGCACCTGTTCATCGCGCAGCCGCCTTTGTTCAAGGTCAAAAAGGGCAAGAGCGAGGTCTATCTCAAGGATCAGGCGGCGCTCGATCGCTATCTGGTGGATGCCGGGCTTCAGGGCCGCGTTCTCGAGACAAACGAGGGCGCGCGCTCGGGAGAGGACTTGCGTGCGCTGATAGACCACGCCTTGCGGCTCAAGAACCTGCTGGCCTTTGTCCCGCGCCGCTATGACCTCGCGGTTGTCGAGCAGATGGCGCTGTCCGGCGCGCTTGACCCACAATTGTCGCGCGAAACGCGCATTGCCGCGCTCGATTTCACCGCTAAGCGCATAGGGCTAGGCGATCCCGACGCGCAATGGTCAGCGCGTATGCTGGAAGATGGCTCGGTCCAGTTTTCGCGGCTGTGGCGCGGCGTGACCGACGTACACGATATTGACGCGCGCTTCCTGGACAGCACCGAGGCGCACAGATTGCACAGCCTGGCCGGGGCGCAGGCCCGGACCTACGCGGCGCCGGTGCGGCTCGTCAAAGCAAGCGATGCGCCTGAAGAGCCCGAACCCATCAGCGACGAAGAGGACGATGATACCGAGGAGTTGAGCGCGCTGGTCGAGGATGCAATCATGCGCCCGACCAAATTGCTCGATGCAGTCTTTGCAGCTGGCCGCAAGGGCCTGTCGGTTCAACGTTATAAGGGCCTTGGCGAAATGAACGCCGAACAATTGTGGGAAACCACTCTGGATCCGGAAAACCGCGCGCTTTTGCAGGTCAAGGTTGAGGATGCGGACGTGACCGATGAAATCTTCACCAGGCTGATGGGAGATGTCGTGGACCCGCGGCGCGAATTCATACAAGACAACGCGCTCAACGTGGCCAATCTTGATGTCTAAAGCCCGGCCTTCAGCGTACCCGCGGGCATTGCGAGGCGCTTCGTTCAGGAAGCTATCACCGGGACTGCGATAATCATGGATGATATGACCGGCGAACATCACCACACGACCGAATTGAAGCAGATCAGCTTTCTGCTGATTCTGGCTGCGGTGACTTTCATGCTGGTGGTGATCGTCTGGCCTTTTGCGACCACGCTGCTCTGGTCGGCGCTGGCTGCTATCATGTTCCAACCGCTTTACGCCTGGTCGCTGAAGATTTGCCGGGGACGGCGCAATCCGGCGGCAGCGCTGGCGCTAACCATCATTTTGTTCGCCGTTCTGCTGCCCGCCCTGTGGATCGGCACGATGGTCGTGCGCGAAATCCTCGACGTGGTGAACACGGTGCGCGCGCAGCCGATTGACGTCGCGGCCTGGGTCGAAGCGATTTACAGCTCGCTGCCCGAACCGGTGCGCAACTTTGTCGATGATCGCGAACTCACCAACGCGGCAGTTGTGCAGGAACGCGTCCAGGAATTCATCGCGGAAAGCGCCGGGATCATCGCCAATCAGGCGCTGTCGATCGGCGGCGGGGCTTTCAACTTTTTCTTGAGCTTTGGCCTTGGCCTCTATGTGGTCTTTTTCCTGCTGCGCGATGGCAAAAGGATCGGGGAAACCATCCTGCATTCCTCCCCGGTTGAGCGCGAGATTGCAGACCGTTTGGCGGAACGCTTCCTTGGCATTGTGCGCGCGACGATCAAGGGATCGGTTGTCGTTGGCATTGTCCAAGGAGCGCTTGGCGCCATCACCTTTGTGATTATCGGGCTGCCCTCGGCCTTGCTGCTGGGTGTGATCATGGGCTTCTTCTCGCTTATCCCGGCGATTGGCACCGGGATTGTCTGGGTGCCTGTGGGCGCGTGGCTGCTGATCTCGGGCGATATCTGGGAAGGCGTGTTTGTCCTGGCAGCGGGCTTTTTCATCA
>JBCBKF010000159.1:0-6075 GCA_038522255.1 Pseudomonadota bacterium | reverse complement strand
CAAGATCAGCCCGTTCAATCCCACATCATTGTACGTCGCGCCTTCGAGCTCATCGACCACCATCGCGGTGCGCGTCGTGCCGTAGCTTTCCCCGCCGAGATATTTGGGGCTCGACCAGCGCTGATTGTCGTTGATCCAGCGGCGGATCACCTTAGCCACCGCACGCGCGTCCTGGCGCAGGCCGTAATACTTTTTCTTGTCCGTCCCCGGCGTCAGATAGCTGAAGCCCGTGCCCGGCGGATCGATGAAAACAAGGTCCGCGACATCGAGCAGGCTGTCTGGATTATCGAGCAGCGGATAGGGCGGGGCACCATCATCGCGCGCGTCAGACGGGATCGCAACGCGCTTGGGCCCAAACGCGCCCATCTGCAGCCAAACAGAGCCTGAGCCGGGGCCACCATTGTAGATGAAGAACACCGGGCGCGATGTGTCGCGCGGGGTCTTCACATAGGATGTGGTGATGATGACGGCTTCTTGTTTGCCATCTTCGCCTTCAAGGATCGTCTCGCCGATCGTCGCAGTATACGGCACGCGCACCCCGCCAAAAGTGCCGGTGAAGCTCTTGGATTTGACCTGCGGGGTGATGGTCTGGGCAGGCGCCGAGGCCTTGCCCTCATTATGCGCATCAGCCAGCGCGGGGGCTGAGGTGGCGGTGAGACAGAGGGCGGCGGCGCTGGTCGCTAGCGCGCTAAGGATGCGTGTGATCATGGGGCGCTGATTGGCATTAGTGCGTTGGCTCTTCAAGTGGCCTGTTGATCTTCTGCCCGTCCAGTTAGCGAGGCGGCAACGACCGCAATTACAAAGGGCATGATGAGCATCACGATTGCCATACCAATATTTGCAGTCGAAGGCCCGAAAAGGATGGATGACCGCCACGCGGCGCTCAGCAAGGAACAACCAGCGATTGCGGCTGCCCAAGGACGCGCGTCCGTCGTTTTGGCCGCTACCATCGGCAAGAATGGGACGAAGCTGAGTGCGAACCAGATCGCGACAATTGGTTGCTCGTCAGGTTCCTGTAGAACGCCATCCATAATTGAGTCGCCGTAGTTCACAGCTAAGAAAAGCACTGAGAGCGCCAAGGCCAAGCCAAGCACTTTGATCCGGCTAATCAAGGCTTCCCGCCCATCCGCTTCGCACGCACTTTGCCGTAGCGCGTCTTGCGCGTCCCCGGTTTGCCTTCGTTCGACCGCCCCACGATCGGCGCTTTCTTCTCGCCGTCGGGCAGTCCCAGCTCGTCATTCTCAAGCCGGCGAATTTCGTCGCGCAATCGCCCGGCCTCTTCAAACTCAAGGTTTGCCGCCGCATCGCGCATGCGTTTTTCGAGGTCCTCGATGTAAGAGCGCAGATTATGGCCGACGAGGTTGTTGACCTCCTCATCGCCCGTTTCGACCACCACGCCATCCTTGCTGGCGGTGTCGGCGACGATATCGGCGATGTCGCGCTTGATCGTGGTGGGGGTGATGCCGTGTTCTTCGTTATAGGCCTTTTGTTTTTCGCGGCGGCGGTCGGTTTCGGCCATGGCGCGTTCCATGCTGCCGGTGATGCGGTCAGCATAGAGGATCACGCGGCCATCGACATTGCGCGCGGCGCGGCCAATCGTCTGCACCAGCGACGTCTCGGAACGCAGGAAGCCCTCCTTGTCCGCATCGAGGATCGCCACCAGCCCGCATTCCGGGATATCGAGCCCTTCGCGCAAGAGGTTGATCCCGATCAGCACGTCATAGACGCCCAGGCGCAAATCGCGGATCAGCTCAATGCGCTCCAAAGTCTCGACATCGGAGTGCATGTAGCGCACGCGCACGCCCGCCTCGTGCATGAATTCGGTGAGGTCTTCGGCCATCCGCTTGGTCAGCGTCGTGACGAGCGTGCGGTAGCCCTTTTTGGCGGTGGCCAGGCACTCCTGAATGCAGTCCTGCACCTGATCTTCGACCGGACGGATCGTGACGGGCGGGTCGATGAGGCCGGTGGGGCGGATGACCTGTTCGGCAAAAACACCGCCGGTCTGCTCCATCTCCCAGGGGCCGGGGGTGGCGGAGATGCAGAAGGTCTGCGGGCGCATCGCGTCCCATTCGTTGAACCGCAGCGGGCGGTTGTCGATGCAGCTTGGCAGGCGGAAGCCATATTCAGCCAGTGTGATCTTGCGCCGGTGATCCCCGCGCGCCATCGCGCCGATCTGCGGCACGGTCTGGTGGCTTTCATCGACAAAGAGCAGAGCGTTTTCGGGCAGGTATTCGAACAGAGTGGGCGGCGGCTCGCCCGGCAGGCGCCCGGTAAGAAAGCGCGAATAGTTCTCGATCCCGTTGCACGAGCCGGTTGCCTGGATCATCTCGAGATCGAACTGGGTGCGCTGCTCGAGCCGCTGGTGTTCGAGCAGTTTGCCCTCCGCTTCCAGCTCCTTCAGCCGTTCCGCTAGCTCGAATTTGATCGCCTCCATCGCCTGCTTCATCGTCGGGCCGGGGGTCACGTAGTGCGAATTGGCATAGACGCGGACCTTGTCGAGTTTCGCGCCGGTCTTGCCCGTCAACGGATCGAACTCGGCGATTTCCTCGATCTCATCGCCGAAGAAACTGATGCGCCAGGCCATGTCCTCATAATGGCTGGGGAAGATCTCGAGATTGTCCCCGCGCACCCGGAAACATCCGCGCGTAAAAGCGGCATCATTGCGCTTGTATTGCAGCGCGACGAGCTTGCGGATGATCTCGCGCTGATCGACGCTTTCGTCCTTCTTGATATCGAAGATCATCGCCGAATAGGTCTCGACCGAGCCGATCCCATAGAGACACGAGACCGACGCCACGATGATCACATCATCGCGTTCGAGCAGCGCGCGCGTCGCCGAGTGGCGCATCCGGTCGATCGCCTCGTTCACGCTCGATTCCTTCTCGATATACGTGTCAGAGCGCGGGACATAGGCTTCGGGCTGATAATAGTCGTAATAGCTGACAAAATATTCGACCGAATTGTTCGGAAAGAAGCTCTTCATCTCGCCGTACAATTGCGCGGCCAGGATCTTGTTCGGCGCAAGGATCAGGGCGGGGCGCTGCAATTCCTCGATCACCTTGGCCATTGTAAAAGTCTTGCCCGAGCCCGTGACCCCGAGCAGCGTCTGCGTCTTGTCGTTCTCGCGCGCGCCAGCGACGAGTTCGGCAATCGCGGTCGGCTGATCGCCTGCGGGCTCGTAATCCGAGACCACTTCAAAGCGCTTGCCCGGCATCGATTTTTCAGGGCGCGCTGGGCGGTGCGGGGTGAATTCTTCGCCGGTCTCAGGCTCATCAAGCCCGCGGCGGATTACGAGTGCTGACATGCGGGGGGATATGCCCTCCCAAAAGCTGGTTGTGAAGCGGGTGCGCTCGCTTTAGTTCTGCGTTTCACCATAGGGAGGGATGACACATGCGAATTGCGAAACTGAGCACCACCGCGCTTGCAACACTGGCTCTGGCAGCGTGTTCGGGCGGCAGCGACGTTGACACCGATAGCGCGGATGCTGATGGCGATGGCTCGGTTAGCGTTGCCGAAGCTGCAGACGCTGTCGAAGCGAGCGGGCTCGTCACCCCGCAGCCCGGGCTTTACAAAGTGACCTCCAACGTAGCCGGCCGCGATATTACGCTTGAACAGTGCATCACGCCTGAAATGGTCGATGGCGGCTATGAAGAGATGATGAAGGAAAACCAGGACGGCGAGTGTTCTTACGACAAGTTTGAGATGTCTGGCGGCAATCTTGATGCAGTGCTGGTATGCCAGACAGAGCAAGGCCCGATGACCATGTCGATGAAAGGCACGGTGAGCGCCACATCATCCGACGTCGAGATGCAAATGGCCGGGATGACGATCCGCAGCCAGCAGGAGCGTATCGGCGATTGCTAACCGCTTGCCTGTCGCAATCATGCGATAAGCGAGAAGGGCGTGCAACGCGCGAGCTTTGCCTGATGACGTGCGCTTGTCTGGCGGCTTTACTCTTGCGCTGGAGATGTTAGTCCTTCGCAAATGCAGCAAGCGCAACGGGGATCAGCGCAAACACAGCAAGCGCAGGATGGGCCAGCGCAGGGCCGCGCTGTTGTGGGTTATACGCCTGATGACCCGGGCATGTTTGATGAAATGTATGATGAGGCGGGCAATATCCGGCCTGCCTATGCCGATTATTGCGGCTGGCTGAGCGGTCAGGATGCAGCCTCACTCAGGCGGAAGAATGCGGAAGCTGATGACAGTTTTCGCCGCACCGGCATTACTTTCAACGTTTATGGCGAGGACGAGGCGGAAGAGCGCCTGATCCCGTTTGATATGGTGCCGCGCGTGATCACCGCGAGCGAGTGGCGGCGGCTGACGCGCGGGATTGAGCAGCGGGTGCGTGCGCTCAATTCCTTCCTCTATGACCTCTATCATCGCCAGGAGATTATCCGCGCAGGCCGCGTGCCCGAGCGGCTCTTTCGCCAGAACGAGGCCTGGTTGCCGCATATGGTGGGCTTTACCCCGCCGGGCGGCATTTACACGCATATCGTGGGCATTGATCTGGTGCGCACCGGGCCTGATGAATTCTTCGTGCTTGAAGACAATGCGCGCACACCATCGGGCGTCTCTTACATGCTCGAAAACCGCGAGACGATGATGGCGATGTTCCCCGATCTGTTTACGCAGGTCGCGGTCGAGAGCGTCTCGAACTATCCGCGCCGTCTTGCGCGCAGCCTGGCCTCCTGCGCGCCGCCGGGTGCCTCATCGCTCAACAAGCCGACGGTCGCCGTGCTCACGCCGGGGATCTACAATTCGGCCTATTTCGAGCACGCCTTTCTTGCCGACCAGATGGGCGCGGAGCTGGTCGAGGGATCGGACTTGCGCGTTGTCGATGGCCGTGTCCAGATGCGCACCACCAGCGGCTACACCCCGATTGATGTGCTCTATCGCCGGGTCGATGATGATTATCTCGATCCGCTGACATTCGAGCCGGACAGCGTGCTGGGCGTGCCGGGCATCATGGATGTCTACCGCGCAGGCCGGATCACGATCGCCAACGCTCCGGGCACAGGGATTTGCGATGATAAGGCGATCTATTCCTTCATGCCGGAGATCGTTGAGTTCTACACCGGCGAGAAACCGCTGCTGCCTAATGTCCAGACCTGGCGCTGCGCTGATGATGACAGTCTGGCTTATGTGCTCGACAATCTCGAGGAGCTTGTCGTGAAAGAGGTGCACGGTTCGGGCGGCTACGGGATGCTGATCGGGCCGACCGCCTCGAAGAAAGAGATCAAGGCCTTCCGCGCGAAGCTTGAAGCGAACCCGCAAAATTACATCGCGCAGCCCACGCTCTCGCTTTCAACCTGTCCGATCTACACCAAGAAAGGCTTGGCCCCGCGCCATGTCGATCTGCGCCCCTTTGTGCTTGTCTCGCCCAACGGGATCGACATCACGCCCGGCGGCTTGACGCGCGTGGCGCTCAAGAAAGGCTCGCTCGTCGTCAATTCGAGCCAGGGCGGCGGCACCAAAGACACCTGGGTGCTGAAGGATTGATGCTGGCATGATGCTGGGCCGCACTGCGAACGGGCTGTTCTGGATGTTCCGTTATCTGGAGCGCGCTGAAAACACTGCACGGTTGCTCGAAGCGGGTCTGCGAATGGCTCTCACCCGCGATCTTGTGAGCGCGCAGGAAGAGTGGCGCTCGGTGATCGCCACCAGCGGCCAGCGCGCGCTGTTTGAGAGCACGCATGAGGCCTATGATGGGCATTCGGCGTGGAACTTCGTTCTGCGCGACAAGACCAACCCTGCCAATGTGCGCGAGATGTTTGGCGCTGTGCGCAGCAACGCCCGCGTGGCGCGGACCAACATATCCTCAGAGGTTTGGGAAGCGGTCAATGAAAGTTGGATCAAGCTTGACGGCCTGCTAGCGCGACCCGTGAGCCAGAGCGCAGTCGGCGATGCTGTGGCCACCATCAAGCGCGCGGCGACGCGGGTTCATGGCGCGCTCGATGGATCAATGCTGCGCAACGAGAGCTACCATTTCGCCCGCGCCGGGACCTATATCGAACGCGCCGAGAGCACCGCGCGCATCCTCGATCTCAAATACTTTCTGCTGCTCCCCTCGCTCAG
>JBCBKF010000158.1:0-6089 GCA_038522255.1 Pseudomonadota bacterium | reverse complement strand
CTTCGACCATGGCAAGCGCCAGACGCTGCGCCTCTTCGGGCTGGGCACCCAGCCGGATCGCCGCCTTGGCCAAGGCATCCACGAACCGATAGACAAAACCTGGCCCCGATCCTGCCAGCGCGGTGAGCAGGTCGAAATGGCTTTCCTCCTCCAGCCAGACCGCTGAACCAAGTGGATCGTAAAACGCAAACACCGCCTCGCGCTGCGCCGGATCAAGGCCGGTTTGGGCCAGGATGATCGGCGATTTGTTGATCCGCACAGCAAGGTTGGGCATCACCCGCACATGGCCCTGCGCGAGTGGAAAGGCTGCGACAAGCTGCGCCAGCGTCATCCCCCCAAGCATTGAATGCAGCGCCACGCCCGCGCCCACCAAGGACTGAAGCCGCGGAGCAAGCGCGGCCAATTGGTGCGGTTTGAAGCCGAGCAGGACAGCGTTGTGCCCGCCGGGAACGTCCTGCGGCGATCTATACAGCGCGACCCCATCCGACACGCTTTCAAGCGCGGGATCGAGCACCGCGAAACGCTCAGGCGGCAATCCCGCTGCCAGCCAGCCCGACAACATTGCGCCGCCCATATTGCCGCATCCAATGATCAGCATCTGTAAAGCCATGAAAAAAGGTGCGCGTTACGCCTCGCCGCCGACGTCAACCATCGCCGCATCCAGCGCCTCGAGCGGGGTTTTCTCGCCCCAAAGCACGAACTGGAACGCGGGGTAGAACCGGTCGCATTCGTCAATCGCGGTTTCAACCAGCGCCTGCGCCTGATCAAGGCTCAGCATCCCGTCATTACCCAGCAGCACACCGTGCCGGTAAAGCAGTACATCGCCGTTCGACCAGACATCAAAATGGCCCAGCCACACCTGCTCGTTCACGAGGCTTAGCAGCTCATAGGCGCGCTGACGCTTGTCGTCCGCGACCCGAATATCGGGCAGACACAGAAATTGCAGGACGTTGTCGGCGCTGCGCCAGATCGCTCGCAATTGGTATTTGGCCCAGCTGCCCTGTACCTCGCCTGTCAGCTCGTCGTCGGCGACAATCATACACTCCCACCCGCGCGCCTCGAACAGGGCGGCCAGCATGTCGATCGGCGCGGCGTCGGGATCGTCATTGTAGTCTTGCTCGCGCGGTCTCATAGGGCCGATCTCTCTGTGGGGGATATTTCACTCATACAAGAGCTTAATGCGCAGCCGCGCCCCGGATTGGCAACTTCAGGCAAAGCGGGATTTGGGCAAAAGCGTTTTCGCCTGTTCAAAGCTTGTGAACAGAAAGCCGGGGAAAGCCTTTCCGCCAGCTGCCTACGGTGTTTTAAGCGGCTGAATTTCTTGGCCTTCAGGGCTTGTATAGCGGAAGGTGTCGAGGCCCTTTTTCTGCAGGGTGTTGACCAGGTCACGTGCTGCGGCGTCATTTTCCAACGGTCCGGCAAGCAGTCGGTTGGCCTGCCCCCACGGGACCGTATGCGCAGTGAAGTCGGCCAGAGCCTCGGGGGCCTTGCGCGTAAAGCGGCGCCAGTCAAAACCCAGCGCTTCAAGATCGCGGCCCGTCGCCAGTTGCACCCAGACGCGGCTGGGGTGAGCGGGCGGTGGCGGCTCTTCCTCCGGCTCGGCGGGTTTCTCCAGCTCAATCGGGGCTTCGAAACTGGTGAGGTCCACCGCGCCTTGGTCCGTCGGCGGCGCGCGCGGCGTGGCGGCGTCACCGGCCATATCGCTGAAAGCGTCGGCGACCTTAGGCGTTTCGCGCACTGTTTGCGCCGCCGGCTCTAGCATTGTGGGGACCGCTCCCGTTTGCGCTGCTCTGCCAAAGGGCTCACCGGCAGGCTCCAACTGATTGCCAAGCTCGTCTGCCGCCGCGCTTTCAGAAATGCCGGTGGCCGCGCTTGCCAGCGGGTCGCCGGTGTAGCGATAGCCGGCGATCGCCACCGTATCACGGCCGATATCCGCTGCGCGCGGAAAGATCCCAAAATTGGCAGCGGCGGCCTGCTGCGCCGGAGTTAGGCGCGGCATGAACTCAAGGTAAGCCGTGATCTTCGCGGCGAGTGCGCGCGGCATCACCGCCTCTGTGATCGCAGCAGCCCGATCCTGCTCACCGAGAATGGCAAGGCCGAAGGCGCGCGCGCGGAACGCGGCGAAGTCGCGGCGCTCAATGAGCGGGCGGAGCGTCGATTCAAATGCCGCGATATTGCCGCTGATCGCGTAGCTGACTGCCAGTCGGCGGCGCGCCGGATCATCCCTGGGGCTGGCCTCGATTACGCGCGCATATCCGCTTTGCGCCGCCGCCTGATCGCCCACCATATCCAGCGCCAGTGCCTTGTCCGAACGCACCGCCTTGATGCTCGCGCCCTCGGCCTCGGCTTCCTCGAACAGCGGCAGAGCGGCCACGGGGCGGCCCGACTGCAAATAGACTTTGGCAAGGCCAAGGATGGCCTTGACGCTCTCCTCATCCTCTTCGCGCGCACGCGTGAAGAAGCCGAGCGCTGCGTCCAGATCGCCCACCGAGAGCGCTGCATCGCCCGCCTCGAGCAGAGCGGACAGGCTACGCGGGTTCTTGGCAAGTTCGACGAGCGCGCGGTTCAGCCGCTGCGTGTCCTGCGATGGCAGGGGCTGGACTACGGGCTGTGAGGTAATGGCCTGCGCATGCGCGGCACCGCCCGCGCTGACGCAGGTGGCAATCGCGGCGCACAGTAGGGCGGCGTGCGAGGCAGTGAAGGCGCGTGGGAGCGGCAGATGGGTAAGCATTGTGCGCAAACCTAGCGCGCCAAATCCGATTGAGCGGGGGCCATCCTCGCCGCGCACGTCCATCAGTGCGGCGTATCGGACGAATGGTAAGGTCAGCGATGAAAACACGACAACGCCGCGTCTTCTCGCTCGCTACTGATTGTTCTGGCGTCCAAGAAAGCGCGGAATGCTGAGCGCAGTCGTGTCCTCGTCATCCTCATCGTCTTCGCCATCATCCGAACTGGACCCGCGCGAAAGGTTGGCCATCCGCTCAAACAGGGTCGTCGCCCCTGATTCTGTCGACCCTGAATCTGTCGACCCCTTTGAGGTCGGGCCTGCGCCCCGATTGCCACTGCCTTCTCCGTCTTCGATCTCGGAGAAAACCGCATTTTCCTCACGCTGTTTGCGCGAGGTTAGCGCGGGGTCCGGGGCATCGGCTGCGCTGAGGTCCAGTGGTTCACCAGAGGCGCCGCGCAACCCGGCCAGCGGATCGACGATTTCATCGACATCCTCGTCTTCAAGCTCGCCCATTTCATCGCCGGCCTGCATGCCGGTGAGATCAAACGGTCTGGCGTCATCCGAATAGCCGTCATCGTCTTCGTCCTGAGCCTCGGCCACCGGGTCTGAGAACAGAGCGCGTGGCTTGATCAGTGGTGAGGCGGGAGCCTCTTCATCATGACGGTCAGCATCGAGGCTGAGCTGCGGGGTGTCAGATACTTCATCGTCCAATTCAAACTCGGCTTCGAGTTCGATTTCCGGTTCAGGTTCTGCCTCTGGCTCAGGTTCATATTCGGTGGGCACGCTGTGGCCTGCGTCCGATCCAAAGGGCGAATAGCCGTCTTCCTCGCTGCTTTCCTCATCCGTTTCATCGCCAGACAGATCGGACTCACCCGGCAGGGGATCGGGCGGCGTCAACGTGATCGCTGGGGACGGAGGTGTTGGGGCCGGTGCAGGCGCGGGCGCCGGCGTGAAGACCAGCGGTGTTCGTTGCGGGGATGATTCCGCCTCTGCAGAAGGATCAGCGTCTGCCTCACCCTCGCTGCCCTCGGGTGCTTCGTTCTCGCCCATCAGGTCCAGGACCGGGCGCTGCGGCGCGCGCGCTTGGGTCCGGGCCGCGGGCAGGCTGGCGGGTTGCAACTCGCCTTCACCCTGCTCGATCCCCGTCGCGACCACCGAAACACGGATGCGGCCTTCAAGATCGGGATTGAACGCGCTGCCCCAGATTATGTTTGCGTCTTCGTCAACCAGGCTGCGAATATGGTTTGCCGCGCCGTCGACCTCGAAGAGCTTCATGTCCTCTCCGCCTATGATCGAGATGATGACACCCTTGGCACCCTGCATCGAAACGCCCTCGAGCAGCGGGTTGGCAATCGCCTGTTCGGCCGCTTCCTGCGCGCGGTTTTCGCCCTCGCCCTCGCCTGTTCCCATCATCGCCTTGCCCATCTCGCTCATGACTGAGCGCACATCGGCGAAGTCGAGATTGATGAGGCCCGGCATGACCATCAGATCGGTGATTGAGCGCACGCCCTGCTGAAGGACCTCGTCCGCCATTTGGAACGCTTCTTTAAAGGTCGTATCCGGGCTGGCGATCAGGAACAGGTTCTGGTTGGGGATAACGATCAGCGTGTCGACATGCTGTTGCAGCTCGGCGATGCCGGCTTCCGCGGCGCGCATGCGGCGCGTGCCTTCGAACAGGAAGGGCTTTGTTACGACCCCCACGGTCAGCACGCCCTTACGCCGCGCGACCTCGGCGATGACGGGCGCAGCGCCCGTGCCCGTGCCGCCGCCCATGCCAGCAGCAATGAAGACCATGTTGACGCCTTCTAGCGCGGCTTCGATCTCCGCGACGGTTTCCTCGGCAGCCGCCTTGCCCACTTCGGGGCGAGCGCCTGCCCCAAGTCCGTTGGTGATATCGGGGCCCAGCTGGATGCGCTTTTCGGTCGGCGAGGAACTGAGCGCCTGCGCGTCAGTGTTGGCAACGATGAATTCCACGCCATCAATTTCCGCGGCAATCATGTTGGCAATCGCGTTTCCGCCAGCACCGCCAATCCCGATAACCGTGATCCGGGGCCGTAATTCGTCGCTGGCCGCCATTCCGATATTGATGCTCATCCAATAATCCTCCGGACACCCATCAGCCCGCTGCGCGAATGCAGTTCAGGTGTCTGCTCGTCTGTGACACATATGTGATGCGCCGTTTATACCGCTGAAACCCTTATCCACAGCGACCCTTTAGATTTCATAAACCATTTCTTACGGCTTGATAGTGCTCGCGTGCTCGCGTGCTCCCGTGAATAGTACGCCGGGTCCGCTGGCAAGCACTCTGACAGGCACGCTCACGACCACGAAACTCGAGCGAACGAGCGGCTCCATCAGAAATATTCGCGCGAGGCACGCCACAGTCGCTGCAGAGAGGCAAAGGGACTAAGCGTCCCCACCGGGCTGGTCACATCCTGCCTGCGCGCCTTGTGCGACTTGATATCAACCGGATCCTCGGCGGCGTAAAGGCACAGCCCCACCAAGGTGGCAAAGCCCGGCGTCGAATGCGCCTCGGGCAGGCCACGCAGCGCGGCCGTACGCCCTAGCCGCACGGGCATTCCCAGTGCGCCTTGGATGAACTCGGCCAACCCTGCCAGTTCTGCCCCGCCGCCGGTTAGGACGACATGGCCCGCGCCCGGTCCTGTAAAGCCAAGCTCTTTCAGCGCCGTGCCCACGCCCAGCGTCAATTGCGAAAGGCGATGCGTGACCACGGAGACGATTTCCGAGCGCGCCACCCGGTTCTTTTCATCGGCCCCGCGCGCCAATGGCGGCACGGCGCCCTCTTCCCACTCATCGTTGGGCCCCAGAACCGGGATCATCTCGCGGTGATCGCTTGGACTGGCGACTGCCGAACCTGCCACACACTTCAACCGCTCAGCCTGGCTGCGGCGGATGCCAAAACTGCTGGCGAGCGCATCGGTGATGTGACCTGAGCCCATGTCGATGGAGCGCAGGCCCACCATCATTCCCGCAGCAAAGACCGAGACATTGGTCACATCTCCGCCAATCTCGACTAGGGCAACGCCCAGATCGCGCTCTTCGGGGGTGAGGCAGGCATGGGCCGAGGCAAGCGGCGCGGCGACCACGCCGTCGACCTTGAGGTGCGAATTGTGAACCGCTTCGCGCAGGTTTCGCAGGGGCGCTCCCTGAGCAAGCGTGACATGGACATGCACGCCCAGACGCTCTGCATGCAGGCCGCGGGGATCGACCACCCCGTTCGCTCCGTCGAGCGTGAAATGCGCTGGCTGCGCGTGGAGCACTTCGCGGCCATCGGGCTGGATCCCGGCGCGCGCGAGGTCCAGCAGGCGTTCAATATCGTCATCCTCGATCCGCCGCCCGC